>NZ_JAKWFH010000013.1:0-155083 GCF_029522185.1 Burkholderia sp. IO2
AGTGTCTTGGTGCCGGCCTCTCCAGCCAGGTACGCCTGAACCACTCGACGCCGAAAACGTTCGTCGTACTTCGTCATGAAAAACACCCCAAAGGTTGGATCTAGTCCAACTTTTGGGGTGCAGTTCAGATGCGGCCGGTTTGCTTTTGGGGAAGCGAAAACGCCGGAGGCGCGCCGGCCGTCAGCCGGCCGGCGCGGGAAAGAACCGCCCCAGTTCGCGCGCGAGTTCGTTGAGCACCGCCATCTCCTGCTGCGAGATCTTGCGCGCGGGTTGCGCGCCGGCCCAGTCGCCGTACAGCAGCGCGACGGTCGTCGTGCCGACCCGCACGGGCAGCAGCACGAACGCGCGCGTATCGTCGAACGCGTCGAGATACCACGCGGGCAGGCGCTTCACCATCTTCGGCTCCTGCGCCTGCTCGATGAAGATGCCGACCGAGTTCGTGATCGCGAGATGAAACACGTCCGGCTCGAAGCGCTCGTCGAAGCGTAGCCGGTCGAGCGTCGTATCGACGCCGGGGCCGAAGCCGAGGCGCGCGGCGAACGTGCCGTCGTCGTGACGCACGAACATCACGGTGCGCGTGAACGCGAGGCCGGCCAGCAGGCTTTCCGACGCGAGCGCGAGTACCGGCGTCAGCACGTGCTCGGACGGCAGCGCGCGCAGGTCGGCCAGGCCGGCTTCGAGGCAGGCCTCGGGTTCGGCCTGCGCGCGTGCGATCGCATCGGCGTTCGCACGCAGCTCGACGATCTCGCGCATCACGGTGTCGCTCGCTTCCTCGCGCGCGAGGCGCTCGGCGATCTCGACGAGCGCCTCGGATTCCATGTCCAGCTCGGCGCCGTAGTGCTGCGCGAGCGCCGCGATGCGCGCGTCGCGCTGCGGGCTGGCGGGCATGACGAGCGCGCCGGCGACGTCGGTCGAACAGCGACTGACCGCGCGCAGCCAGCGGATGCGCTCGGCCGGGCCATCGTCGGCGGCCGGCTCCGGGTGGCGGGCGTCACTGTCTTCGTCGTCGAACGCGTCGGCGTGCGCCGCGTGATCGTGGTCGGCCATCCCGGCGCGGATCACGTCGGGCAGCCGCCAGCGCGCGGCCGCCTCGAGGCCGATCTCGTCGAAGCCGACGCCGAGCACGTCGACGCAGGCCGCCGATTCGTCGCCGTTCAGCTCGGCCGCGCGGCGCCGGATGCGGTCCCACTCGCTGTCGAGATAGCAGACCACCAGCAGCTTGCCGACCTGGCGCATCAGCGTGCAGACGACGGCTTCCTCGCCCGAGCGCAGTTCGGCGCGCTCGGTGAGCTTGCGCGCGACGCAGCCGGACAGCAGCGCGCGGTTCAGCTCCAGCTTCGCGTCGATGCGCCGCGGCGTGCTCTGGTGGAAATGGTCGACGAGCTTCAGCCCGACCACGAGATGGCCGACGGCGTCCATGCCGAGCACCATCAGGGCGCGGGTCACGGTGGTGATGTTGCCGCCGAACGCCATGTACATCGCGGAGTTCGCGAGCCGCAACACTTTCTGCGTGAGCGCGAAGTCCGACAGCACGACGCGCACGAGCGCGGTGAAGTCGAGGTCGTCGTTCTTCATCGCGGCCATCGTCGCGCGCAGCGATTCCGACAGCAGCGGGAAATCGCCCCGTTCGTTCATCCGGGCCCACAGCTTGTCGAGCAGCGCGGTGCGGGGCAGGTATTCGGTGGTTGACATACGGATCTGTCCGGTTCGCCGCGCGTCAGGCGGCGGCGTGCAGGTGCAGCTGCTGCGCCTCGAAGCGCCGCGCGAGCTCCTCGGACGGCAGCGCCTGGCAGACGAGCCAGCCCTGGATGTGATTGCAGCCCATCTCCGTCAGCAGCTCGCGCTGCGCCTCGGTCTCGACGCCTTCGGCGACGAGCTCGAGATCCAGTGTCTGCGCGAGGCCGACCACCGCCGACACGATCGCGCGATCGTTGCGCGACGTCAGCAGGTTCTCGACGAAACTGCGGTCGATCTTCAGCTTCGCGAGCGGGAAGCGCTGCAGATAGGCGAGGCTCGAATAGCCGGTGCCGAAATCGTCGATCGCGAAGCGGATGCCGAGATCGGTCAGCTCCTCGAGCAGCACCTTCGCGTGCGCGGGGTCGTGCATCAGCAGGCTTTCGGTGATTTCGAGCACGATGCGGCGCGGGTCGATGCCCGTCAGCGCGATCGCCTCGCGCACGCTCTGCGTGAAGCGCGGATCGCGGAACTGCTGCGGCGACACGTTGACCGCCACGTATTGCAGCGCGAGCCCCTGGCCGTCCCAGGCGACGAGCTGCATGCACGCGGCCTTGAGCACCCAGTTGCCGAGGTAGTTGATCAGGCCGATCGATTCGGCGAGCGGGATGAAGGTGGCCGGCGGCACGAGGCCGTGCACCGGATGGCGCCAGCGGATCAGCGCCTCGACGCCGACCACCGCGCCCGACTGGCTGCGCGTGATCGGCTGGAAATGGAGCGAAAACTCGCCGTTGCGCACGCCGTCGTACAGGTCGGCTTCGAGCTTGAGGCGTTCGGCGTCGGCCGGATCGTCGACGGGCGCATGGAACGCGAGCGCGTTGCCGCCCGACGCCTTCGCCTGCGAGAGCGCGTGGTCGGCGCGGCGCAGCAGCGGGCTGTGGTGCTGCGCCCGATGCGGCGCGGCACGTTCGTCGGGGTAGAGCGCGATGCCGATGCTCGCGGACAGGTGCACGGTCTGCCCGTGGTACACGTAGGGCTCGCGCACCGCGGCCTGCAGCCGGCGCGCGAGCGCGTCGGCGGCCTGGCTCGCCTGCGCGCGGTCCGGTGCGTTCAGCACGACCGCGAACTTGTCGCTCGCGACGCGCGCGAGCCGTTCGTTCGGCGTGACGAGCGCCTTCAGCCGCTGCGCGGTTTCGCGCAGCAGCGTGTCGCCCGCGTCGTAGCCGAGCGCGCGGTTGATCCGCTGGTAGTCGTCGAGGTCGAGCAGCAGCAGCGCCGCGCAGGTGCCGTGCTCGTCGGCGGTCTGCTGCGCGCGCATCAGCGCCGGCACGAGCGCGGACAGGTTGTCGAGGCCCGTCATCGGGTCATGGTGCATTTCGTACGTGAGGCGTGCCTCGAGCGCGCGCCACGACGACACGTCGAACGCCGCGATCGCGAAGCCGTCGACGCCGTGGTGGCGGCTCTTGAACGCGCGGATCTCGACGTCCAGCGGGTAGGTGAGCGACTTGACGATGCACATCGTCGCCTTCTCGACCTGGCCGGAACGGGCGGCGCGTGCAAGCAGCCCTTCGAGCGCCGGGGTATCCTGTTCGGCGATCAGGTCGCGCAGCGTCAGCGTGTGCAGGTAGTCGCGGTGGTAGCCGATGAAGCGCAGGCTGGCGTCGGACACATACAGAAAGCGCAGCTCGCGGTCGACATGGGCGAGGAAATCCACCGTGCCGACCGTCTGTTCCAGCCAGTTGCGCACGGAATCGTCGCGGCGCGGCGCGACGGCGCGCGCGGGCATCAGCGCGCCGCCCGACCGAGCGAAGCGGCGCAGCGTATGCAAGGCGCTGCGCCAGGAGCCCTTGCGTGACGTCTGTTTCCTGTTGGCTTCCATGTTTCTCGCTGACGTGAAGGGCTGGAACCGGTTGTCCGGAAGGAATAACGGCAGACTGTCAGAAATCTTTAACGGGCCGGCCGCGCGCGGGGCTGTCGCGGTCCGGATCAACGAGGCAGGTGTTCGTCAGGCGAACGCCTGAGGGGCCTGCATCGAGGCTGACTTTATAAGAAATGAGGACGCAGATGAAGCGAAAACTGTTGCTGGGCGCCATGGCGGCGCTGATGGCCGGCCATGCGCTGCTGGCGCAGGCGGAACTGAAGCCGGGCGCCGCGGCGCCCGATTTCACGACGCAGGCGTCGCTGGGCGGCAAGACTTACACGTACTCGCTCGCGGACGCGCTGAAGCAGGGGCCGGTCGTGCTGTATTTCTATCCGGCGGCGTTCACGAAGGGTTGCACGATCGAGGCGCATGCGTTCGCGGACGCGGTCGACCGTTACAAGGCTTACGGCGCGACGGTGATCGGCGTGTCGGCCGACAACATCGACACGCTGACGAAGTTCTCGGTGAGCGAGTGCCGGAGCAAATTCCCGGTCGCGGCCGACCCGGACGCGAAGATCATCCGCGAATACGACGCGAAGCTGCCGGCGCTCGACCGGGCGAACCGCGTGTCCTACGTGATTTCGCCGGAAGGGAAGATTCTCTACGAATACACGAGCCTGTCGCCCGACAAGCATGTCGAGAACACGCTTGCCGCCGTGAAGGCGTGGGCCGACGCGCATCCGAAGCAGTAAGCGGCTGCCCCGCGCATGAAAACGGCCCGTCGTGCGGGCCGCGGGCACGGGCATGCGCCGCCTGCCGGCGGCGCGCAACGGGCCGTTATGCGCGCAACGCCTGCTCGATCGGCACGCTGCCGCCGACGAAGCCGACGATCTTGCGCGAAATGCCGAGCTTGATCGCCTCGATCGCGGCCCATGCCACGTCCTGGCGCGACACGGGCGGCGCGGGATCGAGCCACGTATCGGTCAGCGCGATCTTGCCGACGCCCGGATCGTCGGTGAGCGGGCCCGGGCGCAGGATCACGTAGTCGACGCCCGATGCGATCACGCGGTCGTCGCCTTCGCGCTTCATCTGCGAATAGTGGTGCAGCGCGTCCGGCCCCTGCTCGGGCCGGTACGCGGACAGCGAGCTGACCACCACGAGCTTCTGTGCGTTGTAGGCGAGCGCGTAGTCGGCCGCGCGGGCCACCGCGTCGCGGTCGACCTGCTCCTCTTCGGTCGCGCCGTCCGATTCGGCCGAGCCGGCCGCGTAGATCACGTGCGTGATGCCCTGGAAAGCGTGCGAGAAATCGTTCGTCAGATCGGCCTCGACGACCCGTGCGCCCGCCAGCGCATAGCCGTGCCGGCGCACGAGCGCCGTGACCTCGAACTCCGGCTGCTTGAGCAGCAGATCCGCGCAGGCCTGGCCCGTCCGGCCGGTCGCGCCAATCAGCAGTAGCTTCGTCGTCATGAAACCGCTCCTTGCTCGATGCGTCATCCATCCAGATAGGGACGGACGACCGATAACTCAAGTGTAATGTCGAATTGACCCGGCGGCGGGCGCGTAATAAGGGGCGTACCGGCATCGGGCGTACCGGCGTCGGGCATACCGGCGTCGGGCATACCGGCATGCGCGGCCGGCGGTCATTCATTCACACGGATGCGGGAATGACGCGCCGACCGGCTATCATGTGCGCGATGCATTTTTCGCCGCCACGTGTGAATAACGCGGCGGCCCACCGGTTGGAGTACACATGGCATTACCCCTGGACAACGTCAGCATGGCCGTGTTCTGCGACTTCGAGAACGTCGCGCTCGGCGTGCGCGACGCGAAGTACGAGAAATTCGACATCAAGCCCGTGCTGGAGCGCCTGCTGCTCAAAGGCAGCATCGTCGTGAAGAAGGCCTATTGCGACTGGGATCGCTACAAGGGCTTCAAGGCGTCGATGCACGAAGCGAGCTTCGAGCTGATCGAGATTCCGCACGTGCGCCAGTCGGGCAAGAATTCGGCCGACATCCGGCTCGTCGTGGACGCGCTCGACCTCTGCTACACGAAGTCGCACGTCGATACGTTCGTGATCATCAGCGGCGATTCGGATTTTTCGCCGCTCGTGTCGAAGCTGCGCGAGAACGCGAAGAAGGTGATCGGCGTCGGCGTGAAGAAATCGACGTCGGACCTGCTGGTCGCGAACTGCGACGAATTCATCTTCTACGACGATCTGGTGCGCGAGCAGCAGCGTGCGCTCGCGAAGCGCGAACAGCAGCAGCGCGCGGGCAACGGCGGCGCGAAGCGGCCGGACGAGCCGTCGCGCAAGCACGACATGGACGCGCGCAAGGCCGAGGCGATCGCGCTGGCGGTCGAGACCTTCGACGCGCTCGCGTCGGAGCGCGACGACGTCGGCAAGATCTGGGCGTCGGTGCTCAAGAGCGCGATCAAGCGCCGCAAGCCGGATTTCAACGAGTCGTATTACGGGTTCCGCGCGTTCGGCAACCTGCTGGACGAGGCGCAGGCGCGCGGCCTGCTCGAAGTGGGGCGCGACGACAAGTCGGGCGCGTTCGTGTCGCGGGCCCGCCAGTCGGCGGCCGCCGAGCACGTTGCGGCGGGCGGTGAGGGCGGCGCGGCGCACCACGGCGGCCACCATGGCACACGGGCGGCGGAGCCGGTACCGGCCGGCCGCGAGGCGCGCCGTCGCGGGCAGCGGGCGGAATCGGTCGTTCACGAAAGCGTGCAGGTCGAGGCGGAAGACGCGGAACTTGCCGAGGTCGCCGACGCGGCGCCGGCCGACACGCCCGAGACACCCGAAGCACCCGCGGTGGCCGACGCGCACGGCGACGCGAAGGATGGCCGCAAGCGTGCGCGCAAGAGCGCGGCGAAGAAGACCGGCGCGAAGAAGGGCGCGGCCGCGAAGGCCGCCGGTCGCCACGCGGCCGGCCAGCCGGACACCGCCGCGCAGGGCGACACGACGCATGGCGGCGATGCGCACGCGCACGGCCAGCATGCGGACGAACCGCATCGCGACGCGGCGCATGACGAGCGGCACGCCGAGCCGGCGCCTCGCGCTTCCGGCGCTCGGGACGACGCCGCGCAACCGTCGCACGACGTGGCGCCGGTCGAAGCAACCGTCGACGCGACTCCCGAAGCACCGGCCGCCGCGAAGCCGAAGAAGCCGGCCCGCAAGGCGGCGCCGCGCGCGCGTCGTCCGCGCAAGACGACGGCCGCCGCCGAGTGACGGCAGCCGGCGGCAGCCGGGGCAGTCGTCCGGGTTTCGTCCGCAACCGGGCGACACCCGCGCCGCGCCGTCCGGGCCGGCGCCATGCCGGCCTGTCGCGCTAGCCGTTCAGCACGTACGGCTGCGTCATCACTTCGAGGAAGTGACCGTCCGGGTCGTCGAAGTACACGCCGCGTCCGCCGTTGTGGCGGTAGATGTCACCGGCTTGCCGCTTCGCCGGATCGGCCCAGTGCGGCAACCCGCGTTCGCGAAGGCGCGCGAGCACGCGATCGAAGCCGGCCTCGTCGATCAGGAACGCGTAATGCTGCGACCGGATCTCCCCCGCCTGTTCGTAAAAATCGAGCGACACGCGATTGTCGAGCGCGACGACCAGCATCGCGCCGAACGGCGTCGGCGGCGGCAATTCCAGCAGTTCGGTGAGGAAGCGGCTCGACGCATGCTTGTCGCGGCACCAGACGATCGTATGGTTGAGCTGGACGTTCATGGCGGGTTCCCGGGAAGGGGACGGCGGTGGGCATGGACACACGATAGCCGATCGCGGCCCGTCCGCAAGCCGGGGCCGCGGCGAACCGGGCGGCACGCGCCATTCGTCGGCTGAAACGATCTGGACGAACGGCTACTTTTTCGGGAGCAAAGGTCATTGGCGCCGCTTTTTGCGCCGCCAAGAATTCCTGTCAAGCCATCGCCGTCATCCGCCGGATGACGAACGGGCGATGCGCAACAGGGAGACAGACGATGCGCTTCATGCTGAACGGCCAGCCGTTCGATTTCGACGGCGATCCCGATACGCCGCTCCTGTGGGTCATTCGCGACTCGGCCAGACTGACGGGCACCAAGTACGGCTGCGGCATCGGCGCGTGCGGCGCCTGCACCGTGCATCTCGACGGCGAAGCCGCGCGCGCGTGCGTGCTGCCGGCGGCGAGCGTCGCGGGCCGCGCGATCACGACGATCGAAGGGCTGTCGCACGACCGCTCGCATCCGGTGCAGCGCGCGTGGATCGAGAAGGACGTGCCGCAATGCGGCTATTGCCAGTCGGGGATGGTGATGGCGACGGCCGCGCTGCTTGCGCGCCACCGCAAGCCGACCGACGCGCAGATCGACGCGGCCGTCACGAACCTGTGCCGCTGCGCGACCTATCAACGCATTCGCGAGGCGATCCATGTCGCGGCCGGCTGACGCGGTGCGGGCGCAGCCCGTGCCGAACGCGGCGCGACGCGTGTTCCTGAAGGGCGGCGTCGCGCTGGCGGGCAGCCTGCTGCTGCCGCTGGCATTCGGCGAAGTCGTGCAGGCGGCCGGCGACGGCGCGCGCTTTCGCGAGATCAACGACTGGGTTCGCGTCGACGTGGACGGCCGGACGATCATCGGCTTGTCGCAGGCGGAAGTCGGGCAGGGCGTCCATACCGGGCTGCCGCAGGTGCTGGCCGACGAGATGGATGCCGACTGGCGCAGCGTGACGGTCGAGTTCGTCACGGGACGCGACGCGTACCGGATCGATGCCGCGAACGAGGCGCCGCAGCAATTTGTCGGCGCATCGATGTCGGCGACGATGTTCTACACGCGGTTGCGGCTCGCGGGGGCGCAGGCGCGCTCGGCGTTCCTGCGGGCCGGCGCCGCGCGGCTCGGCGTGCGCGACACGCAGTGCGTGACGCGCGACGGCCGCGTCATCCATCCGCCGAGCGGGCGTTCGCTGTCGTACGGCGCGCTCGTCGACGACGCGGCCAGGCTGCCGCACGATCCGCAGCCGCGCCTGAAACCGGCTTCCGCGCACACGCTGATCGGCCGTCCGCTGCACAAGCTCGACGTGCCCGAGAAGGTCGACGGCAGCGCGATCTTCGGCATCGACGTGCAGGTGCCCGACATGCTGGTCGGCGCGCTGACGATGGCGCCGACGCTGAACGGCAAGCCGAGCGCCGTGAAGAACCGCGACGCATTGCGCGCGATGCCGGGCGTGGCGGACGTCGTGGTCGCGAAGGACGCGGTGATCGTCGTCGCGCAGACCTACTGGCAGGCGAAGAAGGCGTGCGACGCGGCGGACATCGTGTGGGACGCGGGCCCGACGCCGGCATTCGACAGCACGACGATCCTCGCGCAGCGCAAGGGCGCGCTGCAGGCGGAGCACGCGGTGGTCGCGACGCAGATCGGCGAGCCCGGGCGCCATCTCGCCGAGTCCGGCAACGTCGTCGAAGCCGACTACCACACGCCGTACATCGTTCACGCGACGATGGAGCCCGTCAATGCGACCGTGCATGTGCGGGCCGGCGAGATCGAGGTCTGGGGGCCGATCCAGGGGCAGGACAAGGTGCGCTGGACGCTGTCGGCGCTGTTCGGCGTGCCGGCCGAGCGCGTGATCGTCAACACGACGTTTCTCGGCGGCAGCTTCGGCCGCAAGTACGTGCCCGATTTCGTCGTGCATGCGGCCGTCGCGTCGAAGGCGGTCGGGCGGCCCGTGAAGGTGATCCGCTCGCGCGAGGACGACATCCGTCACGGCTTCTACCGGCCGTGCGCGTCCGCGCGGTTTCGCGCGGCGCTCGGCCGCGACGGCCTGCCGGTCGCGCTGCATGCGCGCGTCGCCGGCCATTCGCTGTATGCGGCGATCAAGCGCGACCGCTACGACAAGGCGGGCGGCTGGGACGAGACGATGCTCGACGGCCTGTACGACCTTTGCTACGACGTGCCGAACCTGCTGGTCGATTCCGTCACGGTGATGCAGCCGATCCCGGTCAGCTTCATGCGCAGTGTCGGCAGCACGTCGACCGTGTTCTTCCTCGAAAGCTTCGTGAACGAGCTCGCGCATACGGTGCGGGCCGACCCGGTGCAATACCGGCGCGCGTTGCTGAAGCACGATGCGCTCGCGCTGCGCGTGCTCGATGCGACGGCCGCGCGCGCGAACTGGTTCGGCCGCGCGCCGGCCGGCCTGTCGCGCGGGGTCGCGTATTCGCTGTACACCGGGCGCGGCGGCGCGTTCAGCACGTACGTCGCGGCGGTCGCCGAGGTGCGCGTGACGCGCGGCAGCGTGAGGCTCGAGCGGATCGTGTGCGGGATCGACTGCGGCCGCGCGATCAATCCGCTGCTGATTCGCGAGATGGTCGAGGGCGGCGTCGGCTTTGCGCTCACCAACACGTTCAGGAGCGAAATCACGTTCGAGCACGGCGCGGTCGTGCAGCGCAATTTCGCCGACTATCCGCTGCTTGGCCTGGCCGCGATGCCGAAGATCGAGGTGGTGATCGTCGACAGCGACCGCGATCCGCAGGGCTGCGGCGAGGTCGCGTTGCCGCCCGTCGCGCCGGCGGTGGCGGATGCGATCTGGCGCGCGACCGGCGAGCGGCCGCGTTCGATGCCGTTCGATACGCCGCTCGCGACCTGAACGACCCGATATCCCCCACCGGCCGGCGGCGCCCCGCGCGTCGCCGGTCAATAGCAAGCATAACTACACGATTGGTCTGGAGACTTCGATGAAAACCTTTCGCACGGCCGCGACGGCCGTCTCGTTCGCGGCCGCCGCCGCCGCATCGCCGGGCGCGCAGGCGCAGGGCAGCGTGACGCTGTACGGCATCGTCGACACCGGCGTGCAGTACTACAACCATGCGGCCGGCGGCGGCGCGGTCGCCGGCATGCCGTCGCTGACCGGCGAAGTGCCGTCGCGCTTCGGGTTGCGCGGCGTCGAGGCGCTCGGCGGCGGCTACCGCACGTTCTTCGTGCTCGAAAACGGCTTCGCGCTGAACTCGGGCGCGCTGAACTACGGCGGCCGCCTGTTTGGCCGGCAGGCGAACGTCGGCATCGATTCGCCGTACGGCACGCTCACGCTCGGGCGGCAGATGAACATGTCGATGCTCGTGCTGCTCAACGCCGACGTGATCGGCCCGTCGATTCATTCGATGGCCAGCTTCGACAGCTATCTGCCGAACGCGCGCAGCGACAGCGCGATCGGCTATCTCGGCCACTTCGGCGGCGTGACGCTCGGCGGTACGTACAGCACCGGGCGCGATGCGGCGGGCCCGGCCGGCCCGTCGGCCACGAACTGCGCGGGCAACGTGCCGGGCGACCCCGTCGCCTGCCGGCAATACACGATGATGGTCGCGTACGACGCACCGCAGTTCGGCGTGGCCGCATCGTACGACGTGATGCACGGCGGCACGGGCGCGTCGGCGCCGCTGTCGAGCCCAGGCTATACGGACACGCGCACGATCGTCGATGCGTACGTCAAGCTCGGCATCGCGAAGCTCGGCGCGGGCTGGATCCGCCGCAACACGGCGGCCGCGGCCCACAGCCAGTCGGACCTCTTTTTCGCGGGCGGCACGGTCTACGCGACGCCGGCGCTATCATTCGACGCACAGGCCGTGCGCTATCTGCTGCGCGGCCGCTACGACTCGAACCTGTTCGTCGGGCGCGCGAATTACAGCCTGTCGAAGCGCACGCTGGTCTATACGTCGGTCGGTTACATGACGAACAGCGCGTTCGGCACGTCGGCGGTGGCGGCAGGCGGCACGGTCGGCACCGGCCGCAACCAGGTCGGCGCGATGGCGGGCATCCAGCAGCGCTTCTGATGCGGCGGCGCGCTCCACGGAGACTTCGACGATGACGACCGATCTTCTCAGCGACGTGCTGACCGACCTGCGGGCCGATGCGGTCGTCACCGGACGCTTCACGCTGAGCGCGCCGTGGGCGATCCGCAAGCCGGCCGTCGCGGGCGCGCCGTTTCGCACCTGCGCGGGCAGCCCGTTCTTCCTGGCGGTCGCGGGCGCCGCGCCCGTGCACGTCGAGCCGGGCGACTTCGTGCTGCTGCCGCACGGCGACGAGCACGTGATGGCGTCGTCGCTCGACGTGCCGCCCGTGCCGTTCGACACGCTGATGGCCGACAAGGGCATCCGGCCGCGCTTCGATACGCCGCTCGAGTTCGTCGCGGGCGGCGGCGGCGCGACCAGCGAGCTCTATACGGGGATCGTCGTGTATCGCGACATCGTGCGCAGCCCCCTGTTCTCGGTGTTGCCGACGCTGATCCACGTGCGCGCCAACGATGCGGCCGTCGCGCCGTGGCTCGCGAGCACGCTGCAGAGCTTCATCCAGGAATCGATGGCGTGCCAGCCGGGCTGGGCGGTCGCCGCGACGCGCCTGGCCGACGTGCTGTTCGTGCAGCTGCTGCGCGCGCATCTGCAATCGTCGGCCAATCACACGGGCTGGCTGCGTGGCCTCACCGATCCGCAGATCGGCCGCGCGATGGCGCTGATGCATCGCGACCCGCGGCGCAACTGGCAGCTCGCGAGCCTCGCGGTCGAGGCCGGCATGTCGCGTTCGCGCTTTTGCGCGCATTTCGCCGAACTCGTCGGCGAGACGCCGATCGGTCATCTGACCGCCTACCGGATGTATCTGGCGAGCGGCGAGCTCGCGAACGGCAAGCTGCGCCTGATCGAGATCGCCGAGCGGGTCGGCTACACGTCGGAGAAGGCGTTCGCGCGCGCGTTCCATCGCTGGTCGGGGATGGCGCCGCGCCGCTATGCGCGCAACGCACGGGACCTGTATGACCTTGCACGACATGGATGACCGCGCGTTGCGCCATCGGGTGCCGGCGCTCGCGCGCGGGCTCGCGATTCTCGAAGCGGTCGCGGCCGGGCCGTCGCTCCCGACCGCCGCGGACCTGGCGACGCGGCTCGACGTGCCGCGCAACTCGATCGCGCGGTTGCTGAGGACGCTGGTCCGGCATGCGTTTCTGGTCGTCGATCCGCACGGCCGCTATCGGCCGGGGCCGGCCGCCGCGCGGGTCGCGGCCGCGTATCTCGGCGCGCGGCCGGAGGTCGCGCACGCGCAGCCGGTGCTGGACGCGTTGTGTGCGCGCAGCGGGCTCGCCGCGCAGTTGCTCGGGCGGGATGGCGCGGAAGTCGTCGTGCTCGCGCAGGCGGCGCCCGACGGGGCCGCGTGCCTCGTCACGCGCGTCGGCGCGCGGTTCGCGGGGCGGATAGAGGACGCTGCGGACGACCAAAGCGACGCGGCCGACACGGGTGGTCGGCCCGTCCGGCGGTTTGGCCGGCAACGCGCGTCGTGGCAGGCGGCTGGCATCGTCGCGATGCCGGTGGATGCGGGCGGGGCGCTCGCGATCGGCGTCGCGCTCGATGTGCCGGGCGACGCACGATGGCGGCGGATACCGGCAATGATCGACGACGCGGCCCGGCGCCTGGCGGACGCGCTGGCCGATCCGGCCGAGGCCGAGCGCCGCTGAGCGCCGTCGGCCGTCGTCGCGGCCCACCGGCGTGGATGCCGGCTGCGCGCGACCTTCGCGGCGGCGCGGGCCGACGGCCGGGGCGGGGCGGTACGACATGCCCCGCCCCGTTCGCGTCCGGCCGCTCGCCGCTACTTGCCGTTACTCGCCGGCGACGGCCGGCCCGCCGGTATTGCCGCGGCGGTTGCGGCGCTTCTCGGCCCATACGCGGAACCGGTCCATGTACAGGTAGACGACCGGCGTCGTATAGAGCGTCAGCACCTGCGACATGACCAGGCCGCCGGCGATCGCGATCCCGAGCGGCGCGCGCAATTCGGCGCCGTCGCCGTTGCCGAACGCGAGCGGCAGCGCGCCGAGCAGCGCCGCCATCGTCGTCATCATGATCGGGCGAAAGCGCAGCAGGCACGCCTCGTGGATCGCGTCGAACGACGACTTCCCTTGGTTGCGCGTCTGGTCGATCGCGAAGTCGACCATCATGATCGCGTTCTTCTTCACGATGCCGATCAGCAGGATCACGCCGATCAGCGCGATGATGCTGAACTCGGTCTTGAACAGCAGCAGCGCGAGCAGCGCGCCGACGCCGGCCGACGGCAGCGTCGACAGGATCGTGATCGGATGGATGTAGCTCTCGTACAGGATCCCGAGCACGATGTAGACGGCCAGCAGCGCGGCGAGGATCAGGATCGGCTGATCGTTCATCGACTGCTGGAACGCCTGCGCGGTGCCCTGGAAGCTGCCGACGATCGTCGGCGGAACCCCGACCTGCGCCATCGTCTGGTAGATCACCTGCGTCGCCTGCGACAGCGACACGCCCGGCGGCAGGTTGAACGAGATCGTCGTCGCGACGAACAGCCCCTGGTGGTTGACCGACAGCGGCGTCGTGCTCGGCCCGAAGGTCGCGATCGCCGACAGCGGGATCATCGTCGACTTCGACGTCGACACCGACGCGCCCGACGACGCGCTCGACTTGCCGCTCGCCGCGATCGAGTTGAGCGCCTGGTTGCGCGCCGAGTCGGACGCGATCGCCGCGGCGCTTTGCGCGGCCGTGCCGGCGCTCGACGTGCCGGCCGAGGTCGCGACGAAGGTGCCGGCGGCCGCGTTGGTGGTCTGCGAGCCGTTCGCGCTGCCGCCCGACGTGCTGATCCAAACCTGGTTCAGCATCTCCGGGCTCTGCCAGTATTTCGGCGCGACTTCCATCACGACGTGGTACTGGTTCAGCGGGTTGTAGATCGTCGAGACCTGGCGCTGGCCGAACGCGTCGTACAGCGTGTTGTCGATCTGCGCGGGCTTGATGCCGAACCGCGCGGCCGTCGCGCGGTCGATCGTCACCATGGCCTCCATGCCGCCTTGCTGCTGGTCGGAGTTCACGTCGGTCAGCTCGGGGCGCTTCTGCAGCGCCTCGGTCAGCAGCGGCCCCCACTTGTACAGGTCGGCGGTCGAATCGCCGAGCAGCGTGAACTGGTACTGCGCGTTGCTCTGCCGGCCGCCGACGCGAATGTCCTGCGCGGCCTGCAGGAACGTGCTCGCGCCGGCCACGTCCGCCAGCCGCGGGCGCAGCTGCTGGATCACCTGGTCGGCCGACAGCTTGCGCTCGGTGCGGTCCTTCAGCGTGACGAACATGAAGCCGGAGTTGGTTTGCGTGCCGCCGGTGAAGCCCGCGACGCTCTTCACGTTCGGGTTGGCCTGCACGATCCGCATCATCTCGGAGAACTTCAGCTTCATCGCCTGGAACGACGTGGACTGGTCGGCCCGAATGCCGCCGATCATCAGCCCGGTGTCCTGCTGCGGGAAGAAGCCCTTCGGCACGACGACGTACAGGTACACGTTCAGCCCGATCGTCGCGAACAGCGTCAGCAGGATCAGGAGCGGCCGGCGCAGCGCCCACGACAGCGAGCGCTCGTAGCCGCGCTGCAGGCGCGCGAAACCGCGTTCGAGGAAACGCCCGAAGCGGCCCTCGCTTTGCGGGTCGTGCTGTTCGGGCAGCAGGCGCGCGCACATCATCGGCGTGACCGTGAGCGACACCGCGAGCGACACGGCGATCGCGAGCGACAGTGTCAGCGCGAACTCGCGGAACAACCGCCCGACGATCCCGCCCATCAGCAGGATCGGCAGGAACACCGCGACGAGCGAGATGCTCATCGACAGCACCGTGAAGCCGACTTCGCGCGCGCCGTCGAACGCGGCCTGCATCCGCGGCTTGCCGTTCTCGATGTGCCGCGAGATGTTCTCGAGCACGACGATCGCATCGTCGACGACGAAGCCGGTCGCGACGATCAGCGCCATCAGCGACAGGTTGTCGATCGAGAAGCCGAGCAGGTACATCGCGCCGAACGTGCCGATGATCGAGATCGGCACCGCGACGCTCGGGATCAGCGTCGCGCGCCAGTTGCGCAGGAACAGGAACACGACCATCACGACGAGGCTGACCGCGATCAGCAGCGTATGCTCGGTGTCCTTCAGCGATGCGCGGATGGTGGTCGAGCGGTCGAGCACCGGCGTGACCGTGATGTCGGCCGGCAGCGACGCGGTGAGCTGCGGCAGCGCCGCGCGCACGCGGTCGATCGTGTCGATGATGTTCGCGCCGGGCGAGCGATAGAGGATCACGAGCACCGCGCGCTTGCCGTTCGACAGGCCGAGGTTGCGCAGATCCTCGACCGAATCGACGACGTCCGACAGGTCGGACAGCCGCACGGCCGAGCCGTTGCGGTAGGCGACGACGAGGTCGCGGTATTGCGACGCCTGGGACGCCTGGTCGTTCGTGTAGAGCTGGTAGTGCTGCGGGCCGAATTCGATCGCGCCCTTCGGCGCGTTGGCGTTCGCGGACGCCAGCGCCGCGCGCACGTCCTCGAGGCCGATCCCGTAGTGGAACAGCGACTGCGGTTCGAGCTCGACGCGCACGGCCGGGTTCGCGGAGCCGCTCACGGTGACCTGGCCGATCCCGTCGATCTGCGACAGCGACTGCTGCAGCACCGTGGACGCGGCGTCGTACAGCTTCGCGGGCGACGACGTCTCCGACGTCAGCGACACGATCATGATCGGCGAATCGGCCGGGTTGACCTTGCGGTACGTCGGGTTGCTCTTCAGCGCGGCGGACAGGTCGGCGCGCGCCGCGTTGATCGCGGCCTGCACGTCGCGCGCGGCGCCGTCGATGTCGCGGTTCAGGCCGAACTGCAGGATGATCCGCGCATTGCCGACCGTGCTCGTCGACGTCATTTCGGAGACGTCCGCGATCGAGCCGAGGTGCCGCTCGAGCGGGCTCGTCACGCTGGTCGCGACCGTTTCCGGGCTCGCGCCGGGCAGCGACGCCTGCACCGAGATCGTCGGGAAGTCGACCTGCGGCAGCGGCGACACCGGCAGCTTGATGAACGCGAACAGGCCCGCGAGCGCGACGCCGAGCGCGAGCAGCGTCGTCGCGACGGGGCGGGTGATGAAGGGGCGCGACAGGTTCATCGGTTACGCATCCGTGCGCGTGCCGGCCTGGGGGCCGTGCCGTTCGAACCAGCCGCGCACGCGGCGCGCGAGCGAATCGAAGCCGAGGTAGATCACGGGCGTCGTGAACAGCGTCAGCACCTGCGACACGATCAGGCCGCCGGCGATCGCGATCCCGAGCGGCTGGCGCAGCTCGGAGCCCGCGCCGGAGCCGACGATCAGCGGCACCGCGCCGAGCAGCGCGGCGAGCGTCGTCATCAGGATCGGCCGGAAGCGCAGCAGGCAGGCCTGGTAGATCGCCTCGCGCGGCGGCTTGCCTTCGACGCGTTCGGCCTCGAGCGCGAAGTCGATCATCATGATCGCGTTCTTCTTCACGATGCCGATCAGCAGCACGATGCCGATGATCCCGATGATGTCGAGGTCGTGCCCGGTGATCATCAGCGCGAGCAGCGCGCCGACGCCGGCCGACGGCAGCGTCGACAGGATCGTGATCGGGTGGATGTAGCTCTCGTACAGCACGCCGAGCACGATGTACATCGTGACGACCGCCGCGAGGATCAGGAACAGCTGGTTCGACAGCGACGCCTGGAACGCGAGCGCCGCGCCCTGGAAGCGCGTCTGGAACGAGCCGGGCAGGCCGATGTCCTTCTCGGCGGCCTCGATCGCCTTGACCGCTTCGCCGAGCGACGCGCCCGGTGCGAGGTTGAACGAGATCGTCGTCGACGGGAACTGCGACAGGTGCGCGACCAGCAGCGGCGACGGCCGCTCGTGGAACGATGCGATCGACGACAGCGGCACCTGGCCGCCGCCGGCCGACGGCAGGTAGATGTCGTTCAGCGATTGCGCGTAGTGCTGCTCCTTCGGCTCCGATTCGAGAATCACGCGGTACTGGTTCGACTGCGTGAAGATCGTCGACACGATGCGCTGGCCGAACGCGTCGTACAGCGCGTTGTCGACGGTCGCCGGCGTGATGCCGAAGCGCGCGGCGCTCGGGCGGTCGATCTCGATGTACACCGACTGGCCGTTGCTCTGCAGGTCGGTCGCGACGTCGGCGAGCGACGGCTCCTGCTGCAGCCGCGCGACGAGTTTCGGCACCCAGGTCGCGAATTCTTCCGAGTTGGGGCTCGTCAGCATGAACTGGTACTGCGTCGGGCTGACCGTCGAGTCGATCGTCAGGTCCTGCACCGGCTGCATGAACAGCGAGATGCCGGTGATGTTCGACACGCGCTGCTGCAGGTCGCGGATGATCTGCGCGGCGGTTTCGGTGCGTTCGTCGCGGGCCTTCAGGTTGATCAGCATCCGGCCGCTGTTCAGCGTGATGTTGCTGCCGTCGACGCCGATGAACGACGTGAGGCTGTCGACGTTCGGATCCTTCAGGATTGCGGCCGCGAGCGCCTGCTGGCGTTCGGCCATCGCGCCGTACGAGATCGACTGCGGCGCCTGCGTGATCGCCTGGATCACGCCGGTGTCCTGCGCGGGGAAGAAGCCCTTCGGCACGAACACATAGAGCAGGGCGGTCAGCCCGAGCGTCAGCAGCGCGACGACGAGCGTCGAGCGCTGGCGGTTCAGCACCCATTCGAGCGCGACCGCGTAACGCGCGATCACCCAGTCGATTGCCTGGTGCACGCGCGCCTCGAAGCGGTGGCTCTCCGGCGGCGGCGAATGGCGCAGCAGCTTCGCGCACATCATCGGCACGAGCGTGAGCGACACGATCGCCGAGATCACGATCGTCACCGCGAGCGTGATCGCGAATTCGTGGAAGAGGCGCCCGACCACGTCGCCCATGAACAGCAGCGGGATCAGCACCGCGATCAGCGAGACCGTCAGCGAGATGATCGTGAAGCCGATCTGCCGCGAGCCCTTCAGCGCGGCCTCGAGTCCCGATTCGCCTTCCTCGACGTAGCGCGCGATGTTCTCGATCATCACGATCGCATCGTCGACGACGAAGCCGGTCGCGATGGTGAGCGCCATCAGCGACAGGTTGTTCAGCGAGAAGCCGGCCATGTACATCACCGCGAGCGTGCCGATCAGCGACAGCGGCACCGACAGGCTCGGGATGATCGTCGCGTAGACGTTCGCGAGGAACAGGTACATCACCAGCACGACCAGCGCGACCGCGAGCAGCAGCTCGAACTGCACGTCGCGCACGGCCGCGCGGATCATCGTCGTGCGATCGGTGACGATCTCGACGTCGAGCGCGGCCGGCAGCGTTTCCTGCAGCTTCGGCAACTGCGCCTTGATCGCGTCGACGGTCGCGATCACGTTCGCGCCCGGCTGGCGCTGCACGTTCAGGATGATCGCCGGGTCCGCATTCACCCACGCGCCGAGCTTGGTGTTCTCCGAGCCGGCGACGACCGTCGCGACGTCGGTCAGCATCACCGGGCGGCCGTTCTTGTACGCGACGACCGCGCTGTTGTACTGGTCGGCGCTCGTCAGCTGGTCGTTCGCGTTGATCGTGTACGCGCGCGTCGGGCCGTCGAAGTTGCCCTTCGGCGTGTTGACGTTCAGGTTCGAGATCGTCGTGCGCAGGTCGTCGAGGTTCATCCCGTACTGCGCGAGCGCGGTCGGGTTCGCCTGGATCCGCACGGCCGGGCGGTTGCCGCCCGACAGGCTGACGAGGCCGACGCCGGCGATCTGCGAGATCTTCATCGCGAGGCGCGTGTCGGCCAGGTCCTGCACCTGCGTGAGCGGCAGCGTCTTGGACTTGACGGCGAGCGTCAGCACCGGTGCATCGGCCGGGTTCACCTTCGCGTAGATCGGCGGAGCCGGCAGGTCGGACGGCAGCAGGTTGCCGGCCGCGTTGATCGCGGCCTGCACTTCCTGTTCGGCGATGTCGAGCGGCAGGTCGAGCGAGAACTGCAGCGTGATCACCGACGCACCGGCCGAGCTTTGCGACGACATCTGGTTCAGCGACGGCATCTGCCCGAACTGGCGTTCGAGCGGCGCGGTGACCGACGACGTCATCACCTCCGGGCTCGCGCCCGGGTAGAAGGTCTGGACCTGGATCGTCGGGTAGTCGACCTCGGGCAGCGCGGCGAGGGGCAGAAAGCGCAGCGCGACGAGGCCGGCCAGCATGATCGCCGCCATCAGGAGGGCGGTGCCGACCGGCCGGAGAATGAAGAGGCGGGATGGATTCATCGAGCGGCCCGCGCGTTACTGGGCCGCGGGGGCCGCGGCTTGCGACGCGCCGTGCCGGTGTCCGCCGCGATGGCCGGCTGCACCGGACGCAGCCGATGCGCCCGACGCCGCGCCGGCGCCGTGCGCGCCTGAGGCGCCTTTCGGCTTGTCGGCCGGAATCGAGATCTTCGAGCCTTCGCGCAGGCGGTCCGAGCCGTCGGTCACCACGCGCTCGCCGAGCGTCACGCCGCTGACGATGCTCGTGCGTTCGCCGTCGACCGGGCCGATCGTGACCTTGCGCACGGTCACCGTGTTGTCGGGCTTCACGACGTACACGAACTGGCCGATCGAGCCGGTCAGCACCGCGGAGGTCGGCACGATCGTCGCGTTGCGCAGCACGTCGACGAGCAGCCGCGTGTTCACGAACTGATTCGGGAACAGCATGCCTTCCTTGTTATCGAAGTTCGCGCGCAGCTTGACCGTGCCGGTGCTTGTGTCGATCTGGTTGTCGAGCGTCGCGAGCGAACCCGTCTCGAGCGGCACCGTGTTGTTGCGGTTGTACGCGGTGATCGACAGCTTCCGGCCCGCGTTCACCTGCTTGAGGATCTGCGGCAGGTTGTCTTCCGACGTCGTGAAGATCACGCTCATCGGCTGCAACTGCGTGATCACGACGATGCCGTTGGTGTCGCCCGGCGTCACGTAGTTGCCGGGGTCGACCTGGCGCAGGCCGACGCGGCCCGACACCGGCGCCGTGATGCGCGCATACGTGAGGTTCAGTTTCGCGGAATCGATCGCGGCCTGGTCGGTCTTCACCGCGCCTTCGTACTGCTTGACGAGCGACGCCTGCGTATCGACGGTTTGCGACGCGATCGAGTCCTGCGACAGCAGCGTCTGGTAGCGCTTCAGGTCGAGGCGGGCCGTCGCGAGCAGCGCCGCGTCGCGCGCATGCGTGCCTTCGGCGTTCTCGAGCGCGACCTGGTACGGACGCGGGTCGATCTGCGCGAGCACGTCGCCCTTCTTGACGATCTGGCCTTCCTGGAACGACACCGATTGCAGATAGCCCGACAGTTGCGTCTTCACCGTCACGTTCGCGAGCGGCGTGACGGTGCCGAGCGCGGACAGCACGATCGGCATTTCGCCCTGCGTCGCGGTGGCGACCTGCACCGGCTGCGGAACGTTCGCCATCGCGGCGGGGCCGCCGCGGCCGCGATGGCTGCCAGCGGCCGCGCTGGCGCCCGCGCCTTGCGCTGAACTGCCTGCCGCGGGCGTGCGGTTCCACGGATGCCACCACAGCAGGCCGCCGATGACGACGACCGCGACGGTGCCGAGCAGCAGCGTGCGGCGCGGGCGCCGTGCGGCGGCGGGCGCGGGGTCTTTCGAAGGGGGCGTGGGCTTTTGTTCGTTATCCATCGTGTTCTGTCAGGAAGACGGCGCGGCGTGCCGGAAATCGGACTGCTGGGCTGCGCGTGGGCGTGCGGGTGACGGGACGGGGCGGCCCGGCTCGGTCCGGGGCCCCGCCGATCCGCGCGGGAAAAGAGCGGTGCGCGCCGCGAATGCGGCGCGACGATGGGCATGATCCTACGTGCCGTCCCCGTTACAGTCCAGCGGTCTATCTTTCAACGGGTTACGGTCGTTACAGAACGCGACACGGCGATGACGAAACGATTACACGCCGATGCGCCGGGCTGGCGCGCCGCCGATTTCGCGGGTGATTTTCGCGATGCATTCCTGCAGCGCGGGCACCACGTGTTCCTGCAGCCATTCGGGCGGGCACTGGTGCGACGCGCCGCCGCAATTCACCGAATAGCGTTGACCCGACGGGCCGACGAAACCGGCCGCGACCGCATTGAGGCCCTCGCGCCATTCGCCGATCGCGATCGCATGGCCGTCGCGCATCGCTTCGTCGAGCGCGGGCGTGAGGCGAGCGGACACGTGCGGCCAGTCGTCGCCGGCGGTGGTGCGCAGCGATTCGAGCAGCAGGCGACGCTCGTCGTCCTCCAGCGCGGCGAGATACGCGCGGCCGACGGCCGTACGCGCGATGTCCATCCGCGAGCCGATCTCGAGGCGCGTGACGAGCACGGCCGAGCGCGGGCGGATCACGTCGATCGCGACCATGTCGAGGCGGTCGCGCACCGCGAGGTGCACGGACAGCGACGTGCGTTCGGCCAGCTCGATCATGAACGGCCGCGAACGCGCGCGGATGTCGAAGTTGCGCAGGAAGCCGTGGCTCAGTTCGAGCACCGACGCGGTGAGCACGAAGCGCTCGCTGTCGGGCAACTGGAACAGGAAGCCGGCGCTGACGAGCGTCGCGGTGATGCGCGAGACGGTCGGCTTCGGGATGCCGGTCAATTCGGTCAGTTCGCGGTTGCTGACGGGCGCGTCGGCAGCCGCGATACGGCGCAGCACGGCGAGGCCGCGGGCGAGGGCGGTGATCTCGTCGGGTGACGATTCACGGTCCCGCGACGCGGGAGGGGTTACAGTTGTCGACACGAGGGATTCTCTCTAATTCCGAAACTCGATTTCAATTTTGTTGGTATTGTAGGACTATTGTCAAAAGATGCATGTTCCGTGGGTGAACCGGTCATTGGATGAGATTTTACGGGTTCACCCTTGGTTTATTAGGAAAACGCTCAAATGAGCGTTGCCGGAAAGTGCATGAACCGGTGCAAATACCGCTTGACTTGTCGGGCGGAAACGGAAAGAATGTCTCACGTTTTCGAAACATCGTTTCAAGAGTTTAACCGGCAACGATGTTTCGCGCAGTCTCTCAGGTTCTAGCACGGCCCTCGGAATGGCTAGAACTTTTTTAGCGCCACGGTCTCCGTGGCGCTTTTTTTTGCCTGTCTTCCGACGGTCCGCCCGGACGCGTCGGCCCGTATTATCTCCTGATCGCCACAAACGCCCGTCCGGGCCAGTTTCGCGCGTGCTGGCCCGCGCGATGGGCGCCGTCTGCACGCTTCCCGCACGCAAAAAAAAGCGCGACGCCCGCAGTGGGCATCGCGCGTGAAACGGCGTGGAGCGCCGACGAATGAACGGTGATGAAGAAAGGACGCCCGGTTAGGGACGCCCGGTCAGGGACGCCCTGCAGGGCGCAACGCCCCCTCGCGCGAGGCGGTCAGTCCTTCGCGAGCTTGATGCTGGTCTGCTCGGCCGTCAGGTAGCCGACGCTGGCGCCGAAGCGATCCTTGTAGTTCGCGCGCACGAGCGGGTCGAGCGTCGGCTTGACCTTGTCGTGCAGCGGCGCTTCCCAGTCGCCCGCGTGCTGGAAGTTGCTCATGATGTAGGTCCAGCCGTTGATCTCGTCGACCGCGTGCAGGCCCGTCGATTCGGCGCCGGCCGGGCACGACAGCACGCGCGCGAGCGACTTCGTGTCGACGTTGTAGGCCCACAGGAAGTTGTTCACGTGCATGCCCGAGTCTTCGCCGATGAACAGCGTGCGCAGCTTTTCGGAGAACTTCAGGTTGTCGGGGTTCGCGATCTTGTCCGGGTTCGCGAGGTTGCCGAGCGCATCGGCCGCGGCGAGGTCCTCGCCGACCAGCGCGGCCGGCGCGCCCATGTCGACCGGCACCCATTCGCTGTCGATCGCGCCGCCCGTCGTGTCGCGCTGGCCGGCCTTCAGGTTCAGCGCGTAGACGGCGCCCGCGGCGATCTTCTTGTCGACCGCGACGTCGCGCGACACCGCATTGCCCTTGACCATCGACGTTTCGATCCGCGACATCGCCGTGTAGACGATCTTGTCCTTCGCGTTCACGGTCGTGCCTTCGAGCTTCGTGAACGCCATGCTGCCGCCGAGCAGCGCCGCGTAGCGGTGCGTCTCGAGGAACGCGGCCGCCTTTTCCATCCCCGGCTTCACGCGCATCCAGTTGAACTTGCCGCCGAAGTGGATCTTCGTGTAGCTCGCATCGTTCGGATCGGTGGTCACCAGGTCCATGATGTCCGACGCCTTCAGCGTGTTCGCGAGCGTTTCGATCTCGCCGCTGGTCGCGTGGCCGATCTTGATCCACGTCAGCGTCGCGGTGCCGGCGCCGGCGGACGACGTCTGCGTCCACTTCGCGACGTACAGCGTGCCGGCCGACAGGTCGGCCGCCTTGTCGGCGACGAACATGAACAGGCCGCCGTTGGTCGCGTCGTCGCCCATCATCACGGTGCGCTGGTCGGGCATCACCTGGATCAGCTCGTGCGAGATGCGGCCGAGGCAGTAGTGCTTCTTCACGGTGCCGGTGCCGTCCGGGTTCACGGTGATCTCGGGCAGGTGGCCGTAGTGGTAGGGGTTCGCCTTCGTCTCGTCGCCGAAGGTGTTCTTGCTGAACGCCTTGAACTGCGCGTCGGTCGCGGCCTTCGTCGCGTCCGGCTCGTATTCCTCGCTCGACAGGTGCGTGCCCCACGGCGACAGGCTCGCGCCGCAGGTGATCCACAGGCCGTGCGCCTTCGACGTGTCGACGTTGTGGTACTTCACGACCTTCAGCGCGCCGGTGGCCGGGTCCTGGTCGAGCGTGAGCACGGCGATCGGCGACGGCAGCTGGCCGTACTGCGACGCGCTCGCCTGGTCGCGCGTCGTGTATTCGAACTGCACGACCGCGAACACCGTGTTGCCCTTCACGCCGGGCACGTTCGCGTTCTTCAGCGTCAGGAGCGAGCTGCCGTCCGGGCAGTCGGAATAGAACTGGCGCTCCTTGCCGGCGACCGAGCGATCGATGATCGGCTGGTTGTTGATGTCGTAGTAGCCGCCCGCGAGCGTCGTGCCGCCCTTGCCGTCCGGCACCATGTCGCCCGTCACGAAGAACGGCCGGTACGCGAGCTTGAAGTTGCGCGACGAGCCGTCCGAGAACGACACCGACAGCGTCGAGCCGACCGTCGTCGTGGCCATCGCGGCCGCGTTGTCGAGCGTCGGCGCGGCCATCGCCGAGAATGCCGCCGACGTATAGGCAGCGGCGACCGGGGCCGGCGTCGACGCGGGATCGTCGTCGCCGCCGCAACCCGTCAGCAGGGCCGGCAGCGCGAGGCCGGAAAGGGGAAGCATCGGCGCGCCGGCGAGGATCTTCAGGGCCTGACGACGGGAAGCATTGGGCAACGCGGGCATGTGGAGTCCAGTTTCGGTTGTTGGAAGAATGGCCTTCGCGAAGCGGGCGAGCGGCAAGCTCCGCGAAGGCATATTGAAAACTGGACGGAAGTGTAAGGACGATAGATGAAAGTTTTTTGAATTGAAAACGTAATGACGCGTCCGGGGGCGTTCAGCGGGTCAATCGCGCTCGGGCGTGGCCGAGATGCGGTGGATCGACAGGTCGGCGCCGTCGAATTCGGCTTCGCGGTCGAGACGCAGGCCGACGGTCGCCTTCAGCGCGCCGTAGACGAGCGTGCCGCCCGCGCTCGCGAGTGCGATGCCGCCGAGCGTGCCGACGAGCTGCGACAGGAACGACACGCCGCCGAGGCCGCCGAGCGCCGGCTGCCCGAACACGCCGGCCGCGATGCCGCCGAGCGCGCCGCACATCCCGTGCAGCGGCCAGACGCCGAGCACGTCGTCGATGCGCCAGCGGTTCTGCACGCAGGTGAACATCGCGACGAACAGCGCACCGGCGGCGGCGCCCGTGACGAGCGCGCCGATCGGGTGCATCACGTCGGAGCCCGCGCATACCGCGACGAGGCCAGCGAGCGGCCCGTTGTACGTGAAGCCCGGGTCGTTGCGGCCGGCCATCCATGCCGCGAGCGTGCCGCCGACCATCGCCATCAGCGAGTTCACCGCGACGAGGCCGCTGATCTTGTCGAGCGTCTGCGCGCTCATCACGTTGAAGCCGAACCAGCCGACCGCAAGCACCCAGGCGCCGAGCGCGAGGAACGGGATGTTCGACGGCGGGTGCGCGGCGATCCGGCCGTCCTTCGCGTAGCGGCCGTGGCGCGCGCCGAGCAGCAGCACGGCCGGCAGCGCGACCCAGCCGCCGAACGCATGCACGACGACCGAGCCCGCGAAGTCGTGGAACGGCGCGCCGAACGCGTGCGTGAGCCAGGCTTGCACGCCGAAGCGCTCGTTCCACGCGATCCCTTCGAAGAACGGATAGATGAAGCCGACGATGATCAGCGTCGCGACGAGCTGCGGGTTGAACTTCGCGCGCTCCGCGATGCCGCCGGACACGATCGCCGGGATCGCCGCGGCGAACGTCAGCAGGAAGAAGAAGCGCACGAGCGCGTAGCCGTTGTGCTGCGACAGCGTGCCGATGTCGTCGAAGAATTCGACGCCGTACGCGATCGTGTAACCGATGAAGAAATACGCGAGTGTCGACACCGAGAAGTCGACCAGGATCTTCACGAGCGCGTTGACCTGGTTCTTCTTGCGGACCGTGCCGAGTTCGAGAAATGCGAAGCCCGCATGCATCGCGAGCACCATGACGGCGCCGATCAACAGGAACAGGGTGTCGACGCCGGATTTCAGACCATCCATGCCGTTACTTCCTTGCGCAAAAAACGGGCAAGGAATGCAAGTATCGAGCCAACCTGGTGAACGACTGCGTGAAATTGGTGCCCGGTTGCCGCGCGATGCGGCATTCCGGTGAATCGCGCACGGGATCGGGGCGTGATCGAGGGCGAGCGACGGCGGTGCCGGCTGCACGCACGTGGTGCGACGCGTGCTGAACTGGTGCGTACGACGAACGAAGCGGTGCGCGGCGTGCGCTGTCACGCACCGATCTGGCGCGTCAGTGGCGCGCGAACAGCGCGGGCGGCCGGCGCAGCCGCAGCGCGCACGCCGACCAGTAGGCAGCGACGGTCGCCAGCCCGAGCGCGGCGAACGCGAGCGCCGCGAAGCCCGCGAGCGACTGGCCGTCGCCGTCGGCGCCGAGGATGCCTTGCGCGACGATCAGCGCGGCCGTCCAGAAGCCGATCACGGCCTGCGTGAGCAGACGCGCGCACGCGATGCGGCGCGGACGCCCCGATTCGGCGAGGCGGCGCGCCGACGGCGCACGCAGGCACAGGAACAGGGTGGCGGCGAGCAGCGCGGCCAGGACGATGAGCCAGTCGACGAGGAAAGCCATAACGAGGAAAAGTGGGGGACACGTACGAAGCGGATTGAAGCGTGCCCACTTTAGAGGCATGGCGCGTGCGATTGAATCAGACGAATCCGAAATTGAAAGGCATTTTTAATGCCGGGTCGTGATTGGGCCTGTTCCACAGGCGGTATCATCGACACCGGTCCAACCATGAGGTCGTGCAACGCGCGGCCGGAGATTGCTGATGAACATGAAGACATCGCGGGCGCGTCGCGTGCCCGGGTCCGTGCTGGCGGCCGTGGCCGCCGGTGCGCTGCTGTTGCTCGCGGGCTGCGAGAAGTCCGGCACGCCGGTCGCGCAACCCGATACGGCCGCGAGCGCGGCCGCCGACGCCGCGAACAATGCGGCAAAGGCGCTCGACCAGGTGGCGAGCACCGTCAACCAGCAGATCAACGCGGCGAAGGCCGGTATCGCGTCCGCGGCGTCGGCCGTGCCGCCGTTGTCCGCGAGCGGCCTCGCGTCGGCCGCGCAGGCGCAGATCGACGCGGCGGCGTCCGCGGTCGTCGCGCATGCGGCTTCCGAAGCGGGCGCGAAGATCGCCGAAGCCGGCAAGAAACTCCAGCAGTGGAGCCAGCAGAGCGCCGCGGGGGCCAAACCCGCGAGCGGTGAATGACGCGGGCTTGCGCGATCCGCAAAATGTAATTATTATGGTTACACATGTCGCCGGTTGCGGGTCGGGCCGGCGTCGCCGAGTGAGTCAGGAATGAATACCAGCAGCCGGTTCGCGTTTGCCGTTCACGTGCTTGCCTTGCTGTCGATGCAGGAAGGCGTGCCTTTGTCGTCCGACATCATCGCGGGCAGCGTGAATACGAATCCGGCGCTGATTCGCCGGCTGCTGTCGATGCTGGCGGCCGCAGGCCTGACCACGTCGCAGCTCGGCGCGGGCGGCGGCGCGCTGCTGGCGCGCGAGCCCGGCGAGATCACGCTGCTCGACGTGTATCGCGCGGTCGACGATGCGCAACTGTTCGCGCTGCATCGCGAGGCGCCGAATCCGGCATGTCTCGTCGGGCGGCACATTCAGAGCGCGCTGACCGGCTATATCGGCGACGCGCAGCGCGCGATGGAGGCGTCGCTCGCCACGCGCACGCTGGCCGACGTGACGGCCGACATGCTGGATCTGGAGCAGCGCACGCAACGGGCGGCGCGCGCCGGCGGGTGACCGGCGCCGGGTGCCACGGGTATCCGGCGGCAGGCAGGGCGGGAAGCCGGACGGCGCGTACGCGCGGCGATCGGCACGACGGGGGCTTTGCCCCGTTTTTTTCGGTCTTATATGTAATTGAGTGTGTTACACATTTTCATTTCTGGAGAATCGATATGACGCAACGTTCATTGAATATCGCGCTGTTCGGCGCCACCGGCATGATCGGCACGCGCATCGCGGCGGAAGCCGTGCGGCGCGGCCACCGCGTCACGGCGCTGTCGCGCCATCCGCACGCATCCGTCGACGGCATCACCGCGAAGGCGGCCGATCTGTTCGACGCGGCCAGCATTGCGGCCGCGCTGCCGGGCCATGACGTCGTCGCCAGCGCGTACGGCCCGAAGCAGGAAGACGCGGTGCAGGTCGTCGCGGCCGCGAAGGCGCTGGTCGCCGGCACGCGCCAGGCCGGCCTGAAGCGGCTCGTCGTGGTGGGCGGCGCCGGTTCGCTCGAAGTCGCGCCGGGCAAGCAGCTCGTCGACACCGAAGGATTCCCGGAGGCATACAAGGCGCAGGCGCTCGCGCACCGCGATGCGCTCGACTACCTGAAGACGGTCGCCGATCTCGACTGGACCTTCTTCGCGCCGGCCGCGCTGATCGCGCCGGGCGAGCGCACCGGCACGTTCCGCACGGGCGTCGGCAAGCTGATCGTCGACGCGCAGGGCAACAGCAAGATCTCGGTGGAAGACTACGCGGTCGCGTTCGTCGACGCACTCGAGCAGGACAGCTTCGTGCGCGAGATCGCGACGGTCGCGTATTGAGCGGCATGACGGCCGGCGGGCGGTGAGCGCCGGCCGGCCCGGCGCGACGTGCGAGCCGCGACGCGCAGTCAATTTCAGGCGATGCCACCCCGGCGGTGGCGTCGCCTGTTTCGTTTGGCGCGGCGGACGAATCGTCTGCGTGCCGGATCGGTATTTACACCGGTCGACGCGCCGCGGCAGTTTTCATATTGTTCCCCGTTGGGCAGGATGAATAGAATAAATTTCTATCGACGAGGGAATGGAGAAATGGACGCCATCGATCGCAAGCTGCTGGAGCTGCTGCAGGCGGATGCCACACTGCCGATCGCGGAACTGGCACAGCGCGTGAACCTGTCGCAGACGCCATGCTGGAAGCGCGTGCAGCGGCTGAAGGAAACCGGCGCGATTCGCGCGCAGGTCGCGCTGTGCGATCCGCGCAAGCTCGGGGTCGGCACGACCGTGTTCGTCGCGATCCGCACGAACCAGCACACCGAGGAATGGGCGCAGCGTTTCACGCAGGCGGTGCGCGACATGCCGGAAGTGGTCGAGGTCTACCGGATGAGCGGCGAGACCGATTACCTGCTGCGCGTCGTGGTGGCCGGCATCGACGACTACGACCGCGTCTACAAGCAACTGATTCGCACGGTGCCGCTGTTCGACGTCAGCTCGTCGTTCGCGATGGAGCAGATCAAGTATTCGACCGCGCTGCCCGTGCGCGATCTGGCCGAGCCCGCCTGACGGGCACCCCGCCCCGCCGGCCGCGCGGCTTCAGCGGCCGCGCGCGAGCGCGCGTGCGCGTTCGTCGGCCAGCGCGTCGCGGCGCACGAAATCCGCGACGAACGGGCTGGCCGGATGATGGTGCAGCGCATACGGCGTATCCCATTGCGCGAGCTGCCCGTCCTTCATCACGCCGATCCGGTCGGCGATCGCGAACGCTTCCGCCTGATTGTGCGTGACCAGGATCGCGGTGTGGCCCGTGTGCTTCAGGATGTCGCGCAGCTCGAATGCGAGCCGCTCGCGCGTATCGACGTCGAGATTCGAGAACGGCTCGTCGAGCAGCAGCAATTCCGGCGACGGCGCAAGTGCGCGCGCGAGGGCGACGCGCTGCTGCTGGCCGCCCGACAGTTCGTGCGGATACGCATCGCCGGAATCGGCGAGGCCGACGAGCTCGAGCATCTCCGCGACGCGCAGGCGCCGGTCGGCCTTCGGCAGGCGCCGCAGGCCGAACGCGACGTTGTCGGCCGCGCTCAGGTGCGGAAACAGCGCGTAATCCTGGAACATCATGCCGATGCGCCGGCGCTCGGGCGGCACGTCGAGCGCCGGCGCCGCGACGGGCGTGCCGTCCAGCACGATGCGTCCCATGCGCACCGGTTCGAAGCCGGCGATCGCGCGCAGGACGGTGGTCTTGCCGCAGCCGGACGCGCCGAGCAGGCAGCCGATGTCGCCGCGCGGCAGCGCGAGGCTCAGGCCGTCGACCACGGTGCGGCGGCCGTGCGGCGTGTCGTAGGCGACGCAGAGGTCGTCGAGTTCGAGCAGGTTCACGGTGTCAGGCTCCGATCTTGTGGCGGGTGCGGGCGAGCAGGATCACGGGCACGAGCCCGGCCAGCACGATCGCGAGCGCGGCGACCGCGCCTTCTTCATAGGTGCCGCGCGCGGCTTCCGCATACAGCCAGGTCGCGAGCGTGTCGAAATTCAACGGGCGCAGCAGCAGCGTCGCCGGCAATTCCTTCATCGCGTCGACGAACACCAGCAGCGCGCTCGTCGTGAGCGCGGGCCGCAACAGCGGCAGGTGAACGCGGTGCAGCGTGCCGCCGGCCGTCTCGCCGAGCGAGCGCGCGGCCTGTTCGAGCGACGGCGGAATGCGTGCGAGGCCGGCCTCGATGCCGCCGGCCGGGATCGCGAGGAAACGCACGGTATAGGCGATCACGAGCGCGGTGGCCGAGCCCATCAGCAGCAGCCCGTCGCGGCCGAGCGCCGCGCCGAACAGCCGGTCGGCCGCCGCGAACGGAATCAGCAGGCCGATCGCGAGCACGGTGCCCGGCACCGCGTAGCCGAGGCTCGCGATCCGCGCGCACAGGCGGGCAGGGCCCGTACGGGCGCTGTCGCGTTGCGCGCGGGCGGCCCACGCGACGACGAGCCCGCACGCGAGCGTCGTGGCGGTGGCGGCGGTCGCGATCGTCAGCGTGTTCGCGAGCCCGGTCATCAGTTGCGCGGAGACGCCGCCGACGAGGTGCAGCCGCTTGGCCGTTTCGACCGCGAGGTACGCGGCCGGCGCGCCGAAGCCGAGCAGGACGGGCAGCCAGCCGAGCACGGCGGCGCCCAGCGCGGCCGCGCCGGTCAGGCGGCGCGGCGCGATCGGCCGCATGCGCCGGCCGTGCGCATAGCGCTGGCGGCGGCGCCCGTAGCGTTCGAGCGCGATCATGCCGACGACGATCGCGAGCATCGCGAGCGCGATCTGCGCGGCGCCGGCGAGATCGGAGCGCGTGATCCACGTCGTATAGACGGACACGGTCAGCGTCTGCACGCCGAGAAATTCCGACGCGCCGATATCGTTCAGCGTTTCGAGCAGCGCGAGGCTCACGCCGACCGCGATCGCCGGGCGGGCCAGCGGCACGACGACGCGCCAGAACGTCGCGAGGCGGCCCGCGCCGAGCGTGCGCGCGGCTTCGAGCAGGCTCGCGGACTGCGTGACGAACATCGCGCGCGTGCTCAGATAGACATAGGGATACAGCACGAAGCCGAGCACGAAGATCGCGCCGGGCAGCGAGCGCAAATCGGGCAGGCGGAACTGGCGCGGGCTGTCGAAGCCGAGCAGCCAGCGGATCGCGCCCTGCACGGGGCCGATCGGATGCAGCAGGTCGAGATACGCGAACGCGACGATGTAGGTGGGGACCGCGAGCGGCAGCAGCAGCGCCCAGGTCAGGATCCGGCGGCCGGGAAAATCGTAGGCGGTGACGAGCCATGCGCAGCCCGTACCGACAATCGACACGATCGCGCCGACGCCGGCGAGCAGCAGCAGCGTATTGACGAGCGCGTGCGGCAGCACGAATTTGGCGAGATGCCGCCAGTGCGCGAGATCGGCGTCGAACGCGGCGGCCACGAGCACCGCGAGCGGCGCCGCGACCGCCGCGGCGATCGTCAGCGCCCCGAGCAGCCACAGGCTGCCCGCGCGCGGCCGCAGACGCGGCCACGGACGCGGGCCGCGCGGCTCGCGGCAGGCGTCGGCGGGCGAGGCGTCAGTTGTCAAAGCCGACCTTGTCGACGAGCTGGCTTGCCTGCTTGCGATGCTTCGCGATATCCGCCAGCGGCAGCGGATCGACCTTCAGCGTGCCGAAGCTCGCGATCACCGGGTCGAGCTTCACGTTCGCGCGCACCGGGTATTCGTAGTTCGCCTGCGCATACAGCGCCTGCGCTTCCGGCGACACCAGGTATTCGAGCAGTTTCACCGCGTTGGCCTTGTGCGGCGCATGCTTCGCCACCGTCGCGCCGCTGATGTTCACGTGCGTGCCGCCGCTCTTCGCGTTCGCGAAGGTCGGGCGCACGACCTTGATCGCGTCGCCCCATTTGCGCGCATCGCTGCCCGGTTCCGCGTGCTTCATGTGGCCGACGTAGTAAGCGTTCGCGAGGCCGACGTCGCAGATTCCGCCGAGAATGTCGCGCGCGACGTCGCGGTCGCCGCCGGTCGCCTTGCGCGCGAGGTTCGCCTTCACGCCGCGCAGCCATGTCTCGGTTGCGGCCTCGCCGTCGTGCGCGATCATCGCCGCGACGAGCGCGGTGTTGTACGGATGCTGGCCCGAGCGGATGCAGACCTTGCCCTTCCATTTCGGATCGGCGAGATCCTCGTAACGGAACGCATCGACCTTCAGGTCTTTTTCGACGTACAGCACGCGGTCGCGTAGCGACAGCGCGTACCAGTCGCCGTTCGTGGCGCGCAGGTTCGCGGGAATCGCGTCGTCGAGCGCCTTCGAGCGCACCGGCTGCGTGACGCCGCCGTCGACGAGGTCGAGCAGGTTGCCGACGTCGACCGTCATCAGCACGTCGGCCGGCGACTGCGCGCCTTCCGCCTTCACGCGTTCAAGCAGGCCGTCCTTCACGAACACCGTGTTGACCTTGACGCCGCTCTGCTTCGTGAACGCGTCGATGAGCGGCTGGATCAGCTTCGGCTCGCGGGTGGTGTACAGGCTCACTTCCTCGGCCGCCTGGGCAAGCGGCGCGAAGGCGGCTGCAGCCAGGGCGAGGGCGCCGGCGAGCGGCAGCAGGCGGGTGCGCGGATTCGACATGAAGACTCCGGTGGGGCAGGTGGACGAGGGAGCGTTCCGGGGCGCGCCTGCCGCCCGAGCGAACCGGAACATTACAAAATGAAAGACTTGGGATTCTAGATCGAAATGGGAACGATTAACAAACGAAAGCTTGCGGAAAGCGGCGGGGAGGACAGGGACGGGCGATCGGAACACCGGGCGGCGCAGCGCGGGCGCAAGCGCGTAGAATGCCCGCTTCGACGAATTTGACGGAGCAGCACCGACCATGAACGATCAGCGCAAGAAGAACCCAGTCCGCAACGTGAGCATCCTGATCGTCGTGGCCGTGCTGCTCGTGATCGGGACGATCCTGTACAACGCGATTTCGCAGAAGCACGCGTACGACGAGGCCCATCCGGCCGAGGCCGCGAGCGCCGCATCGCACTGACGTGCCGGGGCGCGGGCCGGTCGGGCCGCGCGTGCGGGGAGGCGAACGGGGTCGATCCGCGGTTCTCGCGCGACGGGCGCCGCGCGGAACCGGGACAGTAGAAAGCGCGCCGGAACCGACGCGCCGCACTCGCAGGTCAGCCGTGCGTCAACGTGACGCAGCGGCGAATTTCGGGCGGATCCGTGCGTAGAACACGGCCGCGAGCAGCGCGAGCCACGCCGCGCCGACATACAGCGCCACGCGCGTATCGTCGAACCAGCCGAGCATCACGATCACGAAGCCCATGAATGCGATCGTCAGCACGGGCGCGACGGGCCACAGCGGCACCTTGAACTTCAGCGCGGCGACTTCGGCGCTCGACAGACGGCGACGCATCGCCACCTGCGACAGCAGGATCATCAGCCAGACCCACACGGTCGCGAACGTCGCGATCGCGGCGACCACCAGGAACACGTCCTTCGGCATCAGGTAGTTGAGCAGCACGCCCACCAGCAGCGCGCCGGCCATCACGAGCACCGTGACCCACGGCACGCCGTGGCGCGACGTCGTCATCAGCACGCGCGGCGCCTGACCCTGCCGCGCCATCCCGAACATCATCCGGCCCGCGCCGAAGATGTCGCTGTTGATCGCCGAGATCGCCGCGCTGATCACGACGAGGTTCAGGATCGTCGCGGCCGACTTCACGCCGAGCGCCGAGAAGATCTGGACGAACGGGCTACCGTCGCTGCCGACGCCGGTCCACGGGCTGATCGACATCAGCACGACCATCGTCAGCACGTAGAACAGCAGGATGCGGGCGGGCACCGCGTTGATCGCGCGCGGAATCACGCGTTCCGGGTCCTTCGCTTCGCCGGCGCTCATCCCGATCACCTCGATGCCGCCGTACGCGAAGATCACGACCGACAGCGACGCGATCAGCCCGCCGACGCCGTTCGGCAAGAAGCCGCCGTGATTCCACAGGTTCGCGAACGTCGGCATGTCGGCCGAATGGCCGAAGTGCATGCCGGTGAGCAGGATCGCGACGCCGCCGCCGATCATCGCGACGATCGCGCCGACCTTGATGATCGACAGCCAGAATTCGAGCTCGCCGAACACCTTCACGTGGCACAGGTTCAGCCCGCAGATGATCGCGACGACGCCGAGCACCCAGATCCATTGCGGGACATCCGGAAACCAGAAGCCCATGTAGATGCCGAACGCGGTGATGTCGGCGATCGCGACGATCACCATTTCGAGCGTATAGGTCCAGCCCGTGACGAAGCCCGCGAACGGGCCGAGGTTCTCGGTCGCGTAGTGGCCGAACGAACCCGCGACGGGCTCGCGCACGGCCATTTCGCCGAGCGCGCGCATCACCATGTAGACGGCCGCGCCGCCGAGGACGTACGCGAGGATCACGGCCGGGCCCGCGAGCTGGATCGCGGACGCCGAACCGTAGAACAGGCCCGTGCCGATCGCCGAGCCCAGCGCGAGAAAGCGGATGTGCCGCGCGCTGAGATGGCGCTGCAAGTTTTTCATCGAGTCTCCGATATCGTTATGCGACGAACCGGGCGAGCAGGGCTGGCCCGATTGGCTCAAGTTGTCTATACAACTTGAATGTGAACGAATGATAACAAGCCGGACCCGGTGACCGGAATCGGGTATTCCCTGACTGGCGCGGCGAATGGAATGGGGCGTGGGGCGCTCGCGCGCCGGATGCGCGGGCCGCGTGGAGTGGGTGGGGCATGCTTCGGGGAATCGTTGAACCGGAGTGCGCCGGTGGCCGATCCGCGGCGCGCGGGTCGGCCTGGCGGCGCGGGGATGCGGGGTCAGGCGGGCAGGCGGATCACGCTCGCATCCTTGCGGATCAGCAGCGACGACGCGAGCATCTGCTTGCACTGGTGCGCGAGCACCTTCAGGTCGTGCGTGAGCTCCGCGCCGACCGCGTCGGATTGCTCCGCGGACACGACCATCGCATCGAGATCGCGCGTGATCTGCTTCGACGCTTCGAGCTGATCGGCCGGCGGCGGCTCGCCGGCTTCCGCCTTCTCGAGATTGTCGAGCACGGCGGCGAGGCCGCGCTGCAATGCGTCGTCGTGCACCAGGCCGCCATCGGCCGCGCATGCGCTGCGGATCAGCGGCGCGGCGGCCGTGATCTGCGCGCCGAGCACGTGCGTCTGCACGAGCAGGTCGTTCAGTTCGGGCACGAAGCGCTGGTGCGCCTTCGGCTCGATCATCATCCGCTGGAATGCCTGCCCGAGATTCGCGAACGCGATGTGCACGTCCTTGCGGGCGAGGCGGTAGCGGTAGTCGTCGTCGAGGCTGGTCACGGGCGCCTCGACCGCGGCGGCCACGCCCGCGACGACGGCCGCGCCGTCGGCGGCCGGCACCGGCGGCGGCGACATGCCGCGCCCCGCGCGCCACACGGCCTCGAAATACTTGCGCGTGGACGTCAGCATGTCGGTGACGAGCTTGCCCATCAGCCGGTATTCCCAGTACGGGAACAGCCGGCTCGCGGCGATCGCGATCATGCAGCCGACCACCGTGTCGATCGCGCGCTCGCCGATGATCCGCATGCTGCCCGGCGCGAGCAGGTGGAACATCAGCAGCACGTACGACGACGTGAACACGACGCTCGCCGCGTAGTTGAACAGCAGCAGGCTGTAGCTCATCACCATCGATCCGAACATGATCGCGATCAGCAGGTGCGGCTCCTTCACCGTGTAGATCAGCGCGATGCTCGCCGCGCAGCCGATCAGCGTGCCGATGATCCGCTGCGCGTTGCGCTGCTTGGTCAGCGAGTAGCCGGGCTTCAGGATGATGATGGTGGTCATCACGATCCAGTAGGCGTTCGTGAGCGGCAGCAGCCGGCCGATCCAGAAGCCGACCGCCACGGCGATCGTCACGCGCAGCGCATGGCGAAAGCTCGGCGAACGCATGTTCAGGTTCGAGAAAATCAGCAGCGGCGACATGCGGCGGCGCTGCAGGAAGCGCGTGAGCGCCTTGTCGATCTTCAGTTCGGTCTGCTGCGGATCGGCGTGGCCCGACAGGTTGCGGCGCATTCGGTCGATCAGGCGCGTCGCGCTCCAGATGCGCCGGAACGTCGCGAGCACGGCCGCATACGCTTCCGCGTTGGTGGCCGCGAAGTTCTTCTTGCGCATCAGCTCGATCTCGTACTCGATCGCGCGCAGCTCGGCCTTCACGCTGATGCGCGAATGGGGCGCGCGGTTTTCGAGCACCGCGAGGCCGATTTCCTCGAGATCGGCGGCGGCCTTGCGGATCAGGTCGCGGTAGAAAATGATCAGGTCCGTGCCGCCGAACGTGTTGCGCACCAGCGGGTAATCGGTGTGCGCGCCGACGAACAGCTCGTGCAGGTCGACGCTGTTGATGAACAGGTTGTACATCGTCGTGCGGCCGGGATCGAGCTTGCCGCGCCGCAGCTTCGGCAGGTTGCGCAGCACGATGTCGCGCGCGGTTTCCTGCGTTTCGACCGCGGTGATCTGCCGGGCGACGAGATTGCGGTAGCACTCGTCGAGATCGGCGTCGAGATCGTAGAACTGCGCGCGGGCGAGCAGGTAGTCGGCGCACGCGAACAGGCTTTCGGCCAGCGCCTGCTGCTCGATCCGGCGCGCCTGCCATTGCGACACGAGCGTGGCCCAGTACGTGTACCAGAGGCCGCCCGCGAGAATCCAGCCGGCGTTGATGAACGCCTGCAGCGGCGTGAACTTCTCCTCGAGCGTCATCACCATCATGAACAGCGTCGCGAAGCTGATCTGCGGCCAGCGGTTGCCGTAGACGACGATCAGCGACAGCACGAACGTGAGCGGCACGATCGTGAGCCACAGCGCGAAGATGTTCGGTGTCGCGAGGCCGGTGGCGAGCGCGGCCAGGAAGCCGATCACGCTGCACGCGAGCATTTCGTTGTGTTTGTACTTCAGCGGGCCCGGCATGTCGACGACGCATGCGCCGAGCGCGCCCGTCGAGATCGTGAAGCCGAGCTCCCGGTTGTGAAACACGATCAGGCACAACACGGCCGGCAGCGACACGCCGACCGCGATCCGCAGGCCGCCGAAAAAGTACTGGCTGTAGAAAAACTTTCTGATTTCGACCGAATAGCGCATCGATGGGCTGAATGGCAGACGAAGACGCCCGGGGGCGGCGTATTGACTGGCGACGAGTCTATCGTATTTCGCGGCTCGCAAAAGCTGGCTTTCCGGACGATGGTCGCGGCTGCAGCCCTTTGCTATCCTTGGTCATTGTGTTCGCCCGGCCCCGTCGGTGCGAGGTTCCGACGCCCGCCTCATGCTCCATCTCTTCTATTCGAACCGTCACGAAACGCTGGCCGACGCGCTGCTCGAGGATCTGGCCGCGTTCCCGGCCCGCAACGGCCCGTGGGCGCCGCAACAGGTCATCGTGCCGAGCGCGGCGCTGCGTCGCCGCCTCGAGCTCGACATCGCCGCGCGCAATGGCGTGTGCGCGAACGTCGAGTTCACGTATCTCGCGCAGTGGCTGTGGGCGCAGATCGGCCGCGTGCTGACGGTGCCCGCGCGCTCCCCGTTCGCGCCCGACCGGCTGGTGTGGCGCTGCTACCGGCTGTTCGCGCAGGCGGCCGATGGTGCGCCGTGGTTCGCATCGCCGCGGCTCGCCGCCTATCTGTCGGCGTCCGACGACGCGATGCGTTACGAGCTGGCCCATCGTGTCGCGGCCGTGCTCGATCACTACCTGACCTATCGCCCCGAATGGCTGGCCGCGTGGCAGGCCGGCGAGTCGGTGCTCGCGGGCGACGGCGCGCCGCGCGGGATCAGCGATGCCGCGCGCGACGACGAGCGCTGGCAGGCCGCGCTGTGGCGCGCGCTGCTCGCCGAGCTGAGCGACAGCGGCACGCCGCCGGCGCACCGCTTCCTCGTCGAAGCGCGCCATCTCGATGCCGATGCGGTTGCGCGCGCCGACTGGCCCGAATCGGTCAGCGTGTTCGCGCTGCCGACGATGCCGCCGCTGCACGTCGCGCTGTTGCGCGAACTGTCGCGCTGGATCGACGTGCGCGTCTATGCGCTGAACCCGTGCCGCGAATTCTGGTTCGACATCGTGACCGCCGCGCATGCCGAGGCGCTCGATGCGGCCGGGCGGCTCGATTATCAGGAAGTCGGTCATCCGCTGCTCGCCGAATGGGGCAGGCAGACACAGGCGCAATTGCACATGCTGCACGAGCTGACTGAAAGCGCGGCGTCGGGCGATGCGTCGCGGTTCGTCGAGAATCCCGCGCCCACCTGGCTCGCGCGCGTGCAGAACGCGATCCTCGAATTGCAGCCGGAGGCCGAAACCGGCGACACGCCGGTCGAGCGCGGGATCGAGGTGCATGTGTGCCACAGCCTCGCGCGCCAGCTCGAGGTGCTGCACGACCGGCTGCTCGCGTGGTTCGACGCCGATGCGAGCCTGCAGCCGTCCGACGTGCTCGTCGCGGTGGCCGATCTGGCCGCGGCCGGGCCGCTGATCGACGCGGTGTTCGGCACGGCCGGCGCCGGCGGCGCGCGGGTGCCTTACCGGATCACCGGCCTGCCGCCGTCGCAGGCGAACCCGGTCGCGCGCGTGCTGCTCGACTGGCTCGCATTGCCGGAGCGGCAGGTCGGCGCGCCGGAGCTGGTCGAATGGCTGCGCGTGGATGCGGTGGCCGCGCGCTACGACATCGATGCGGCCGCGCTCGAAACGGTGCAGACCTGGCTCGCGGCCGCCGGCGCGCGGCGCGGGCTGTCGCCGCGCGCGAGCGACGACGCGGCCGTGCCCGCGCCGCGCCATACGTTCTCCGATGCGCTCGCGCGGCTCTTTCTCGGCTATGCGATGCCCGAAGGCGCCGCGCCGATCGGTGCGTGGTTGCCGATCGAGGCGGCCACGGGCAGCGAGGCCGAACTGCTCGGCCGGCTTGCACGGTTCACCGACGATCTCGACGGCTTCGCGCGGCGGCTCGAGGAGTCGCACACGCCGCGCGGCTGGAGCGAACTGTTCGCCGACACGCTCGCGCGCTTCTTCGATTCGGGCGCCGCGTATGCCGACGCGCTGGCCGGCGTGCGCGACGCGCTCGATGCGATGCTGGCCGCGATGACGGAGGGCGCGCCCGACGAGGCGTTGCCGGCGGCCGTCGTCCGCGCGGGGCTCGCCGCGGCGCTCGACGATCCGGCCCGCGGCGGGGTGCCGTGGGGCGGCGTCACGTTCTCGTCGCTGACGAGCTTGCGCGGGCTGCCGTATCGCGTCGTCTGCCTGCTCGGGATGGACGACGGCGTGCTGCCGAGTCTCGCGCGCGCGGACGAATTCGACCTGATGGCCGTGCTGCCGAAGCTGGGCGACCGGCAGCGCCGCGACGACGAGCGCAATCTGTTCCTCGACCTGCTGCTGGCTGCCCGCGACCGGTTGCTGATCGCCTATACGGGCCGCAGCATCCGCGACAATGCGCCGTTGCCGCCCGCGGCGCTCGTCGACGAGCTGCTCGATCATCTGGCGCTCGTCACGGCCGGGCCCGACGCCGCACCGGATGCGGTCGAAGCCGCGCGGCGCGCGTTCATCGTCGAGCATCCGCTGCAACCGTTCGCGGCCGCGTATTTCGAGCCGGGCAGCGAACTCGTTTCGTACGACGCCGAGCGGGCCACGCTCGCGTCGCTGCTGGCCGCCGAAGCATCGCGCGATGGGCCGCGCGAGCAGCCGTTCTTCGCGCAGCCGCTGCCGGCCGAACCGGTCGAGCCCGTTGCGTTCAGCGAATTCGAACGTTTCTGGCGGCATCCGGCACGCGCATTGCTGCGCGGCCGGCTCGGCATCATGCTGGCCGACGCGCAGGCCGAACTGCTCGATACCGAGCCGTTCGCGCTGGATTTTGCCGGCAGCGACGCGCTGGCCGAACGTGTGCTGCCGCTCCTGATCGAAGCGGGCGACGGCGGCGTGTACGATCACGCGCTGCGCATCGCGGACGCGAGCCCCGAACTGCCCGGCGGCGCGACGGGCGCGGTGTGGCGCGACCAGGCGCTCGGTTCGATGACGCAGCTTGCGTCGAATGTGCGTCGTGCGCTGGCCGACGGCATCGAGCGGCGGCCGTTCTCGCTCACCGTCGTGCCGAAGTGGCCCGACGCCGAACAGGCGCTGTTCGGCGCCGACGACGCGATGCTGGCGGCCGACGCGGTGAGTGCGCCGCTCGAACTACACGGCACGCTGAACCGGCTGACGGCGGCCGGGCAGGTCATCTATCGCTATGCGCGGCCGAGTGCGCGCGACTACCTGTCCGCGTGGCTCGCGCATCTCGTCTACTGTGCGATCGAGCCGGGCGGCCCGCGCCGCACGCTGTGGTTCGGCAGCGGCGGTGCGTTCGAGCTGACGCCCGTCGCGGCGCCGCTCGAGCGGCTCGCGCCGCTTGCCGCGCTGTTTCGCGCGGGGCGGCGCATGCCGCTGCGGTTTTTCCCGCGCAGTGCATGGGCGCGGGTGTCCGACGGCGAGGCGAAGGCCGCGAGCGTGTGGATCAACGAGCGGGTCGTGAGCGAAGCCGACGATCCGGCCATCGCGATCGCGTGGCGTGGCGCGCATCCGTCGCTCGACGAACCGTTCGGCACGCTCGCGCGGCTCGTGTTCGAGCCGCTCGTCGAGCATCTGAAGGAGGTCGCATGAGCGCCGTGTCGCAGCCGCAGGCGCTCGAACTCGACGTGTTCGCGTGTCCGCTCGACGGCGTCAATCAGATCGAGGCGTCGGCCGGCACCGGCAAGACCTGGAACATCTGCGCGCTGTATGTGCGCCTGCTGCTCGAAAAGGATCTCGGTGCCGACGAAATCCTTGTCGTGACCTTCACGAAAGCGGCGACGGCCGAACTGCACGAGCGGATTCGCGGCCGGCTCGCGCAGCTCGCGCATGCGCTCGATACGGGCGACGACGGCGGCGATCCGTTCATCGCGCGCCTGCTCGAGACCACGCTCGGCGACGGCGGCGCGCTCGATCCCGAGACGGCCGTGAAGCGAATCCGGCGCGCGTTGCGGGCGTTCGACCAGGCCGCGATCCATACGATCCACGCGTTCTGCCAGCGCGCGCTGCAGGAAGCGCCGTTCGCGGCGGCGATGCCGTTCGCGTTCGACATGGAGGCCGACGATGCGTCGCTGCGCTTCGAGCTCGCGGCGGATTTCTGGCGCACGCGTGTCGAACCGGCGGCCGCGCGCTGGCCGGGCTTCGCGACCTGGCTCGTCGAATCGGGGGCCGGCCCGGCCGCGCTCGATGCGCAGCTCGCACGCCGGCTGAAGAAGCCGCTCGCCGCGCTGCGCTGGGACGGCGTGGCCGAGCCGGACGAAGCGGCGGAAGCGGCCGCAGCCGAATGCTTCGCGGAGGCCGCGCGGATGTGGGCGGCCGAGCGTGACGCGATCGATGCGTTGCTGCGCGCCGCGCAGCCCGTGCTGAATCAACGCTCGCATAAGCCGGACGCGGTCGCTGACGCGCTCGCCGCGTGGACGGTGCATTTCGAGCAGGGCGACGCGACGGCCGCGCTGCCGAAGGCCGCGCTGAAGCTCACGCAAACCGCGCTGACGAAGGCGACCAAGAAAGGCGGCACGACGCCCGCGCACGCGTTCTTCGACGTGGCCGACGCGCTCGAAGCGGCCGTGGCCGCAGCCGAGGCCGCGCAGCGCGCCCGCTGGCTCGCGCTGATCGCCGAATGGCTCGACATGGCGCCGGCCGAGCTGGCCGAGCGCAAGCGCACGCGACGCGTCGTGTCGTTCGACGATCTGCTCGCGAACCTGTATCACGCACTGCACGCGCATCCGTGGCTTGCCGAGACGCTGCGCGCGCGCTATCCGGCCGCGCTGATCGACGAGTTCCAAGATACCGATCCGTTGCAGTTCGCGATCTTCGACCGGATCTTCGCGCCGGGCGGCCCGCTGTTCCTCGTCGGCGATCCGAAGCAGGCGATCTACAGTTTCCGCGCGGCCGATCTGCATACCTATCTCGCCGCGCGCGCACGGGCGAGCGCGTGCTACACGCTCGCGGTCAACCAGCGCTCGACGCCTGCGATCGTCGATGCGTGCAACCGCTTCTTCCTGTCGAATCCGCGCGCGTTCGTGCTCGACGGGCTCGACTACTACGCGGTGCGCGCCGGCACGCGCGTGCGCGCGCCGTTTGTCGACGAAACCGATCCGGGCCCGGCCGGCGATTTCCGGGTGTGGGCGCTGCCGGGCGGCGAAGGCACGCTGCTCAAGCGCGAAGCGCAGGCGCAGGCCGCGCAGGCTTGCGCGGCCGAGATCGCGCGGCTGATGCGCGGCGCACGCGAAGGGCGCGTGCGGTTGGGCGACACGCCGTTGTCGCCGGGCGATATCGCGGTGCTCGTGCAGACGCACCGGCAGGGTAGCCTCGTGAAGCGCGTGCTGGCGACGTGGGGCATCGGCAGCGTCGAGCTCGCGCAGGCGTCGGTGTTCTCGACCGGCGACGCCGAGCAGCTCGAACGCGTGCTGGCGGCGATCGATGCGCCGGGCGACCTGCGGCGTCTGCGCGCGGCGCTCGCCTCCGACTGGTTCGGCCTCGATGCCGGCGCGCTGTGGCGCATGGAGCAGGGCGACGGCGGCGCGCCACCCGGCGCGTCGGCGGCCGACAGTGCCGATGCGATGAGCTGGGTCGAGCGCTTCTCGCGGTATCGGTTGCTGTGGCGCGAACGCGGCTTCGCGGTGATGTGGCGCACGTTCACGCGCGAGCTGCGGATCGCCGAACGGCTGATGGCCGGCGCGGACGGCGAGCGCCGCGTGACCGACATCAACCATCTGGCCGAGTTGACGCAGGCGCGTGCGTCCGCGCAGCCCGGCATCGCACCGACGCTGCGCTGGCTCGCCGCGCAACGGCTCGACGGCGGCGGCGAGGAAGCGCAATTGCGGCTCGAATCCGATCGCAATCTCGTGCAGATCGTCACGGTGCACAAGTCGAAGGGGCTCGAGTACGCGATCGTGTTCTGTCCGTTCCTGAACGACGGTGCGCTGCGTGAGCCGCCGTCGTCCGCGTTGCCCGATGCGCGCGAGTATCACGACGAGGCGGGCGATGCGGTGCTGCATTACGGGTGCGATGACGAAGCGGCCGCGCACGCGGCGCGGCAGGCATTGCGCGAGCAGGCCGCGGAACGCGCACGGCTCGTCTACGTCGCGCTCACGCGCGCCGTGTATCGCTGCTATGTCGTCGCCGGGCCTTACCTGTCGTCGCGCTCGACGCGCGAAGCGCGGCGCAGCGTGCTCAACTGGCTCGTCGCCGGTGCCGGCCATGCGTTCGACGCGTGGCTCGACGAGCCGCCCGACGAAGCCGCGCTCGAGGCGGCATGGCGCGCGCTCGCCGGCGGCCCCGTGTGCGTCGCGCCGCTGCCCGTGCCGGCGCGCCGCGAGCGTGTCGCGGCCGGGCACGACGCATCGCAGACGCTCGCCGCGCGTCATGCGACGCGCGTGCTGCGCGATGCGTGGCGGATGGCGAGCTTCAGTTCGTTGACCGCATCGATGGCGCGCGAGGAGGCGGGCGTCGCGGCCGTGCCCGACGACGAACTGCGGCCCGATCACGATGCGCTGGCCGCGGTGACGCCGGACGGCGAACTGATATTGGCCGATACGGTCGCGGCCGAGCCGCCGGATGACGACATCCTCGTGTTCCCGCGCGGCGCGGCGGCCGGCGAATGCCTGCACCGCCTGTTCGAGCTCAGCCGGTTCACGGAGCCCGAGTCGTGGCACAAGGCCGCGCTCGGCGCGCTGCACGACCGGCCGGTCGAGGCCGAGCCGGCGCTTGCCGCGCGCCTGCCGGCGATGATGGCGCGGCTCGTCGACGACGTCGTGCACACCGAGCTGGTGCCGGGCATGCGGCTCGTCGATCTCGATCCGGCGAAGCGGCTCGACGAAATGGGTTTCCTGTTTCCGGCGCCGTCGCTCGACCTGATGGCGCTGCGCCGGCTGCTGGTCGCGCACGGCTATCCGGACGTTGCACTGGAGGCGGGCACGCTCGCCGGTTTCATCAAGGGTTTCATCGACATGATCGTCGAACACGACGGCCGTTTCTGGATCGTCGACTGGAAGTCGAACCACCTCGGCACGACGCCGGACGCCTATGGCCCGCGCGCGCTCGACATTGCGATGGCCGATCACGCGTATCACCTGCAGGCGCTGCTCTATACGGTCGCGCTGCATCGCTACCTGCGCGGCCGGCTGCCCGATTACGACTACGACACGCACATCGCGGGTTACCTGTACCTGTTCGTGCGCGGCGTGCGGCCCGGCTGGCGCAGCGGCGGCGAACCGGCGGGCGTGCATGCACGGCGGCCCGCCCGCGGGCTGGTCGACGCACTCGACCGGATGATGGAAGGGGGCCGCGCATGACCGCATCCGACGACATGCTCGAATTTACCGGCGGCCTCGTCGCGCGGTTGCCCGAGCCGGCCGATTTCGGCATCGCGCTCGCGGAAGGCTTCGCGCGCCGCATCGGCGATCTCGCGCGGCGTGCCGGTGCGCCGTCCGCATCGGCACGCTGGGCGGCGCGCGCCGCGTTCGCGACGAGCCGCGCGACCGCCGGTGGCCACGTGTGCGTCGCGCTTGCTGCGCTCGCGCAGCGTTACGAAGCGCCGCTCGACGAGGTCCGCGCGGCGCTTGCCGCGAGCGGCGTGGTCGCGTTCGGCACGCTGGCACGCGGCGACGAACGGCCGCTGATCGTCGACCGGCACGATCATCTGTACCTGTCGCGCTATTTCGATTACGAACGGCGGCTCGCCGATGCGCTCGTCGCGCAGGCGGGCGTCGCCGCGCCGGACGAAGGCCTGTCGCCCGACCGGTTGCGCGACAGTCTCGCCCGTTACTTCGGGCCGGCTACCGGCGAAGTCGACTGGCAGCGCGTCGCGGCGATCGTCGCGCTGACCGGTCGCGTGACGATCGTCAGCGGCGGGCCGGGCACGGGCAAGACGACGACCGTCGTCGGCGTGCTCGCCTGTCTGCTCGACGCGCATCCGGGGCTGCGCATCGCGCTGGCCGCACCGACCGGCAAGGCCGCGCAGCGGATGCAGGAGGCGCTGCACGCGCGTGCCGGCGATCTGCCGCCCGAGCTCGCGGCGCGCCTGCCCGACACGTCGTACACGCTGCATCGGTTGCTGGGCGGCGGCGGGGCGGCCGGCTTCCGGCATCATCGCGACAATCCGTTGCCGTACGACCTGATCGTCGTCGACGAGGCGTCGATGATCGACGTCGCGCTCGCCGCGCATCTGCTCGACGCGCTCGCGCCGGGTGCGCGGCTCGTATTGCTGGGCGACAAGGATCAACTGGCCGCGGTCGAGGCCGGCGCCGTATTCGCGGAGCTGAGCGCGCGGCCGGCGTTCACCGCCACGGCGCGCACGCGCATCGCGCAGGCGCTGGGCGTCGACGAGGCGGCGTTCGTCGCCGCGTTGCCGGTGCCGGACGAAGCGGCGCCGGCAGCGGTTCCCGTTGCGAATCCGGTGCCCGCTGCCGCACGGGCACCGGCGCCGCCATCGGCATCCGCTCCTGTTTCGCGCAGATCGGCATCTCGGTCGAAAATCGATACGCGGCAGGCATCGCTGTTCGACGACGAACCGCAGGACGATGAAGTGTCGTCGACCGACATCGCGCCGCCGCCACCCACCGAGTCGGCACCGCTCCTCGATGCCGGCGCATCGGACGATACGCCCGCCTGGATCGAGGCCGACGAACTCGCGTGGCTCGACGCCGTCGAGCTGCCGCCGTTCGATGCGGGCGACGCGGCGCTCGCATCGGTGACTGCTGCATCGCCGTCGGCAGGTGAAGCCGCCGCGGCTGCCGCGTCCGCCATCGCGCCCGCTGCGGCGCCGCTCGCGGACTGCGTCGTGTGGCTCGAACGCAATTACCGCTTCGGGCTCGATTCGCCGATCGGACGGCTGTCGCTCGCGATCCGCCGCGGCGACGTGCAGGCGGCGCTCGATGCGCTGCCCGCCGACGATTCGGCGGCCGCATCGTTTCACGACGATGCGGGCGACACGCTGGCGTCGTCGACGGTCGAGCGGCTCGCCCGGCGCTTCGGCGCATACCTCGACGCATTGCGCGACGCGCTGGCCGCACCGGTGCCCGATCCGTTGCCGCTGTTCGACGCGCTCAACCGGTTCCGGATCCTGTGCGCGACCCGCAGCGGTTCACGCGGCGCGGAGCACGTCAATGCGCTGGTGGCCGCGCACGTCAGGCATGCGGCGCGCGTGCCGCTCGCGGTCGGTGCGCACTGGTTCACCGGGCGGCCGATCATGGTCACGCGCAACGACTATGCGCTCGGGCTGTTCAACGGCGACATCGGCATTGCATTGCCCGACGCAGATGGTGTGCTGCGCGTGTGGTTCCGGCGCGCGGACGGCACCGCGCGCGCGGTGTCGCCGGCCGCGCTGCCGCCGCACGAAACGGCGTTCGCGCTGACGGTGCACAAGTCGCAGGGCTCGGAATTCGACGAAGCGGCGCTCGTGTTGCCCGCGTCGTTCGGCCGGGTGCTCACGCGCGAGCTGGTCTATACGGCCGTCACGCGCGCCCGCACGCGCGTGCAGGTAATCGGGCCGCGGCGCGTGCTGGCGCAGGCGGTCGCGACGCGCACGCAGCGCGATTCGGGGCTCGCGGCCCGCGTCGACGAGGCGCTCGCCCGGCGCCGCACGGAGGCTTCGCGATGATGATCCGCTACACGCTCGATCCGGCCGAGGTCGAATGGACGGCCGTGCGCGCGCAGGGCGCGGGCGGCCAGAACGTGAACAAGGTATCGAGCGCGATTCACCTGCGCTTCGACATTCGCGCGTCGTCGCTGCCGCCGGTCCTCAAGGAGCGGTTGCTCGCGCTGTCCGACCAGCGCATCACCCGCGATGGCATCGTCGTGATCAAGTCGCAGGAATACCGGACCCAGGAGAAAAACCGCGAGGCCGCGCTGGCCCGGCTCGATACGCTGATCGGCAGCGTCGCGTACACGCCGCGCGCCCGGGTCGCCACGCGGCCGACGCGTGCGTCGAAGGAGCGGCGGCTCGAGCACAAGTCACGCCGCAGCGTGGTGAAGTCGGGACGCGGGAAGGTGATCGACTGACGAGCGAGGGGCCGGTGCCGGTCGCCGGCGAACCTGCGACGCGCGCGCTAAGTGCGCCGGCTAGCGCATCACGGTTCCCGCGCTGTCGAGCACGAAATCGACGCAGAACACGACGAGCCGGCTCTGCGCGCGGATCGCGACGGCGGCCGTATAGCAGTCGCGGCCTTCCGTCAGCGAGAAGTGCGGGCCCATCAGCGCGACGCGCCCGGGCGCGGCGATTGCACGCTGGAAATACGGGCGCCGCGACCAGTTGCTGTGGGTTTCCGGGAACAGCGGCGCGAGACGGGTGACGCTCGCCTGGCTGTCGTCGAGCGGGGCGCCGATCGACGGCAGGAACTGTTCGCCGGTCTCGTCCGTGACGAACACGCGGCGCGCGGCCGGCACCGCGAATACGCGTTGCGCGGCGTCGTGCAGGTTGCCGCTTGCCGAAAACGCGGCTGCGCCGCCGAGCACCAGCCGTTCGATCGCGTCGAAGCCGGGCTGTTCGGCGACCGCCGGCGTGTGCCGGCGCGCGATGAAGCGTCGCCACGCGGCGTCGAGCATCGCGGGCGCCGCCGCGCTCGCGTGCGCGATCGACGCGTCGGGCTGGCCGAACTGGAAACCCTGCACGAAATCGATGTCGGCTTCCATCAGCGCCTGCAGTGCGTCGTCGCTTTCGACGCCTTCGGCCAGCACCATCGCGCCGGCCTGGTGCAGCATCGACACGAGGTGATGCATGATGCGGCGATCGTCGGCCGAGCCGGTCGAACGCTCGACCAGCGAGCGGTCGAGCTTCACGATGTCGGGCCGTGCGCGCCACACGCGGTCGAAGTTCGAGAAGCCGGTGCCGAAGTCGTCGATCGCGATCAGGAAATCGCGATGCTGGATCATGTCGATCGTGCGGGCGAGCGCGGCTTCGTCGCGCGCCGGCTGCTCGACCACTTCCAGCACGATGCGATTCGGCGGCAGCGCGAAATGCCGGCATAGCGCTTCGACGAACTCGCGCTGCACGAGGCCCGTATCGAGCACGCGCGGCGTCACGTTCAGGAACAGCCAGCCGTCGCCGATGCCTTGCGCGACGAAGTTGGCCGTGTGCAGGCAGCGCGCGAGCCGGTCGAGCAGCAGCGCGTCGGCGTCGCCGCGTGTCTTGTCGAACAGCGCGGTGGGCGACACCAGCGTGCCGTTCCCGTCGACGACGCGCAGCAGCGCCTCGTAGCCGACGACGCGCTTGTGCGTGATCGAGAGCACGGGCTGGAACACGCTGCGCAAGGTCGTGGTGCGATAGGTGGCGAGCCAGCCCTGGGGTGTCGGCGTGAGGCGTTCGAGCAGGGCGTCGAGCGACAGGTCGCGGGTGGACTTCATGTCAACGGTGCCCGGGAGCGGACGGCGGGGCGGCGGCGCATCGCCACGCCGATGCAGCCGCATGCGCAGGCGGACGCAAAAGAACGTGGGGCATCGAGACCGCCTTCTGCGGATGAGTTTTCCGAGTGTAACGGGATTGCCGCGGCGCGCGTATCAGGGTAACTCCAGACGCAAACGGTACACCGCGATTCCGGCCCGTGCCCGGCGGTGCAGCGAGGGGCGCCGCGTGCATGCGCGCGGTGCATGACCGTCGCGAAACGAAGCGCGCCGCCGCGGCAGATGACAATCGCGCGACAGGGCCTCGGCATGACCGTGCGTCGCCGCGGCGCGACGCGCAGGCTGATGCGGGAAATCCCGGCGGCGACCGCCGCCGTCAGACGAATGGGGCGAATGTGCGCGCGTCACGATGCGATTCGCAGCCCGTCGGCACACCCGCGTCGCTTCGCCGCCGGCATTACCGCGTGACGGGCGGCCGGCGGCAGTTCGTGCGCCCGGCGCGCCGATCGTCAGGCCGCTTCGCCGCCGCGCGGGCGCACGCCGGGGATCCGCTTGATCACGCCGGTTGCGAGCGCGGTGCCGACGAGCACGATCGCACAGCCTTCGATCATCACGGCCGACACGTGTTCGCCGAGGAACAGCGCGCCCCACAGCAGCCCGAACACGGGGATCACGAACGTCACGGTAATCGCGCGGGCCGGCCCGATATGCGCGATCAGGTAGAAGAAGATGAAATATGCGATGCCCGTGCATGCGACGCCGAGGGCGAGCACCGCGCTCCATGCGTGCACGCCGACCGGCGCGGCCGGCCACGTCGCGATCGCGAACGGCAGCAGCAGGATGGTCGAGCCGATCATGCTGCCGGCCGCGTTGACGAGCGGATCGACGCCGCTGAGCTTGCGTTTCGTATAGTTGGCCGCGATGCCGTACAGCAGCGTCGCGCCGAGGGCGGCCGCGGCGGCGAGCGCGGTCGCGCCGGCGCCCGTGTCGCCGTGCGCATTCGCGATCTGGTTCCACACGAGCGTGAGCACGCCCGCAAACCCGATGACGAGACCGAGCGCGCGCGGCAGAGACAGCTTGTCCTTCAGCCACAGGTAGGCGACGAGCGCGCCCCACAGCGGCGTGGTCGCGTTGATCACCGACGTGACGCCAGCCGACAGCGTCAGTTCGGCGAACGCGAACAGGCAGAACGGGATGCCGGAATTCAGCGCGCCGACGACAAACAGCGGCCACGCATGGCGGCGCAACCGGGCGCCGAGATCGGCCGGTTTGAAGCGCGTCAGCGCGAAGCCCGCGAGAAACAGCGCGCCGATACCCACGCGCAGTGCCATCAGCGGCGCGACGCCGAAATCGACCACGCCGATCCGGATGAACAGGAAGGAGGCGCCCCACAGGGCGGCGAGCACGGTCAGCAGGAAAGCGTTCTTGGGCGACATCGATCGGCGGGGGCGGGGACGGGATGCGAGGAATCTTACACCGCGTTACCGCATCGTCGTTTCACGATCGGATGAAACGACAAGAAACGGGAATTTCGCCGCTTGCTGCTCCGGGGCGAGTAGCCGGCCGCGTGCGGCGCGGCCGATCAGTGATGACGCCAGCCGCCGCGTCCGCCGAAACCGAAATTGAGCGACAACGCCGGGCCCCAGTAACCGCCCCACGCGGGCGCATACGCCGGCGCCGGATAGTAGTAGGTGGGGGCCGGATCGACATACACGGGCGCGGGCTGTACCGGCACCGGCGCCGCCGTGTAATAGCCGCCCGGATAGTAGCCGTAGGGGTAGTAGCAGCCGGCAAGCGTCGTGCAGGCAAGCGCCGCGGCGACGAAGGTCCTGTTCATGATGTGTCTCCGGCGGAAGCCGGCCATCGGCAGATGCTTCAAGCTTAGGCCGAGTCCCGATGACACGGTATGAAAAACGGTAACCGATCATTTCCGGGCAGAGCGGCAGCGCCTGTTGCGGCACACATACGAAAACGGCGCTTCCGCATCGCGGAAACGCCGTTGAACCGACCGCCCTGCAGGTGGGCGACGCCCAACCGGCCGGTGTCGCGTTCGTTACTTGCCGACTTGGTTACCGATGATGCCGCCGGCCGCCGCACCGCCCAGCGTCGACAGCGCGTTGCCGCCGATCGCCGCGCCGGCGACGCCGCCGACACCCGCACCGATTGCCGTATCGCGCTGGCGTCGCGACATCGAATCGCAGGCCGACAGGCTGGCCACGGTCGCGACGAGCAGCGCGCATACCCCAAAACGCCGAATCGAGTTCATGATCGTTGTCCTTGTGGTAGTGAACGGAAGGCGCACGACCGGCTGGCGGCCGCGCATGTCCCCAATCTACGCGCCGTCCCATGACGCTGCTGTAAGGACTTGTTAAGGCTCGCGCGGTTTCGTAATCAATTGTTTCGCACGGCCCCGCAGGCACACGGCATGCGCAAACGACATGCGCAAAAAAGCCCGCTCGAAAGCGGGCTCCGTGCATCGCGATGCAAGCCGGTGCGGCTCGCCGCGCGCGCTTACTGACGGTGGTAGATCTCGGCGCCGGTCTTCACGAACTCGACCGCCTTGACCTCCATCCCCTTCTTCAGCGCTTCGGTTTCCGACACGCCCTGCTGCGCCGCGAATTCGCGCACGTCCTGCGTGATCTTCATCGAGCAGAAGTGCGGGCCGCACATCGAGCAGAAGTGCGCGACCTTGGCCGAATCCTTCGGCAGCGTCTCGTCGTGGAATTCGCGCGCCTTGTCCGGGTCGAGACCGATGTTGAACTGGTCTTCCCAGCGGAACTCGAAGCGCGCCTTCGACAGCGCGTTGTCGCGCACCTGCGCGCCCGGGTGACCCTTCGCGAGGTCGGCGGCGTGCGCGGCGAGCTTGTACGTGATGATGCCTTCCTTCACGTCGTCCTTGTTCGGCAGGCCGAGGTGTTCCTTCGGCGTCACGTAACACAGCATCGCGGTGCCGAACCAGCCGATCATCGCGGCGCCGATGCCGGACGTGATGTGGTCGTAACCCGGCGCGATGTCGGTGGTGAGCGGCCCGAGCGTGTAGAACGGCGCTTCCTTGCACCAGTCGAGCTGGAGATCCATGTTCTCCTTGATCAACTGCATCGGCACATGGCCGGGGCCTTCGATCATCACCTGCACGTCGTGCTTCCACGCGATCTGCGTGAGTTCGCCGAGCGTCTTCAGTTCGCCGAGCTGCGCTTCGTCGTTCGCGTCGTAGATCGAGCCGGGACGCAGGCCGTCGCCGAGCGAGAAGCTCACGTCGTACGCCTTCATGATCTCGCAGATCTCTTCGAAGTGTTCGTACAGGAAGCTTTCCTTGTGATGCGCGAGACACCACTTCGCCATGATCGAGCCGCCGCGCGACACGATGCCCGTCATCCGGTTCGCGGTGAGCGGCACGTACTGCAGGCGCACGCCCGCATGGATCGTGAAGTAGTCGACGCCTTGCTCGGCCTGCTCGATCAGCGTGTCGCGGAAGATTTCCCAGGTGAGATCCTCGGCCTTGCCGTTGACCTTTTCGAGTGCCTGGTAGATCGGCACCGTGCCGATCGGCACCGGGCTGTTGCGGATGATCCACTCGCGCGTTTCATGGATGTGCTTGCCGGTCGACAGGTCCATCACCGTGTCGCCGCCCCAGCGGATCGCCCACGTCATCTTGTCGACTTCCTCGCCGATCGACGACGTGACGGCCGAGTTGCCGATGTTCGCGTTGATCTTCACGAGGAAGTTGCGGCCGATGATCATCGGCTCGGATTCCGGGTGGTTGATGTTCGCCGGGATGATCGCGCGGCCGCGCGCGACTTCGTCGCGCACGAATTCCGGCGTGATCTCGGCCAGCGCGTTCGCGCCGAAGGCCGCGGCGCCGAACGCCTGGCCCGGATGCTGGCGGCCCATCATCGCGGCGAGCTTCGCGCCGTTCGGGCCGCTCGACTTCAGGCTCTCGATGTACTCGGCGCGGCGCTGGTTCTCGCGGATCGCGATGTATTCCATTTCCGGCGTGATGATGCCCTGGCGCGCATAGTGCATCTGCGTGACGTTCTTGCCGGCCTGCGCGCGGCGCGGGTTGCGGTGCAGGCCCGGGAAACGCAGCTCGGCCGTGGCCGGATCGGCCGCGCGCTCGAGGCCGTACTGGCTCGACAGGCCGGGGAGCACTTCGGTGTCGCCGCGCGCTTCGATCCAGCGCTGGCGCAGCGCCGGCAGGCCCGCGCGGATGTCGATCTTCGCGTCCGGATCGGTGTACGGGCCCGACGTGTCGTACACGTAGATCGGCGGATTCTTCTCGCCGCCGAAGCCGGTCGGCGTGTCGGCCTGCGTGATTTCGCGCATCGGCACGCGGATGTCGGGTTGCGAACCGGTCACATACACCTTGCGCGAATTGGGCAGCGGCGCGACAGCAGCGGCATCGACGTGGGCGTCGGCGGACAGAAACTTCGGATTGGCGTTCATGCAATCTCCTGATGTGGGGCGCTAGCTAAGCAGGAGACGAGATTCGTGAGGCGGCGGGTTTCGTCAGAGGGATGGCGGCGAAATCCGTACGCTTCCCTGCGCTGGCATTATCCAGATCAGGTTCAAAGGGTATTTCTCACCCGCAATGCCGGTTGTTTGACCGAACGCATTGCAGGACCCCCGCGTTAGCAAGGGCACACGATACACCGGCTTGGCGGTGGTTTCAACCGGGTGCGGCGCGGATGCCGCCGGGCGATGGCCCGCTCGTGGCCGCCGCCGTGCGCACGGTGCGCCGCAGCAAGCGTTGCCGTCGACCCGCCACGCGGCCCCGGACACAAGCGGCGCGCAGTGCAGCATTTCCTTCCCTTATTCCCGGCTTCGAAAAAATTTTCGCAAGCGCTGTCATTTCCGGCCGCGTGCTCCGTCTATTCGACTCCTAAACCCATGTATCGGAGAGATGTCATGAAAAACGTATTCGTCGCCGCCTGTGTCGCCGCACTCGCCACGATTGCCACGGGGGCCTACGCGCAGAACGATGCGATGTCGAAGGACGGCATGTCGATGTCGAAGGACGCGATGGGCCACGACGCGATGGCGAAGGACGGCGCGATGAAGAAGGACGGCATGAAGAAGCATGCGATGAAGAAGGATGCGATGGGCCACGACGCGATGAAGAAGGGCGACGCGATGAAGAAGGACGCGATGAGCCCGTCGAACTGACGAATGCGGGCGGGGCGCGGCCGCCCGGTTACCGGCGCGCGTCGCGTCCCGCTGCATCATCCCGGGAGTCTTCATCATGCAAACGGTTCCTGTCACGGATCGCGCGGGCGCGCCGCCGCCCGCACCGACGATCCATCCGCGCTGGGTGCGCGCGAGCCATTGGCTCAACGCGCTCGCGGCGGTCCTGATGGCGTTGTCCGGCTGGCGCATCTACGACGCGTCGCCGATCTATCCGTCGTTCACGTTCGCGCACGGCATCACGCTGGGCGGCTGGCTCGGCGGTGCGCTGCAATGGCATTTCGCGGCGATGTGGCTACTGGTCGGCAACGGGCTGTTCTACCTCGCGATGTCGATCGCGACCGGGCGCTTCGCGCGCAAGTTGCTGCCCGTGACGCCCGCGTCGGTGTGGCGCGACGTACGCGCCGCGCTCGGCGGGCGGCTGTCGCACGACGACCTGAGCGTCTACAACGCGGTGCAGCGTGCCGCATACCTGACCGCGATCGTCGATCTCGTCGTGCTGGTGCTGTCGGGGCTCACGATCTGGAAGTCCGTGCAGTTCCCGCTGTTGCGCGAATTGTTCGGCGGTTACGACAACGCGCGCATCGTGCACTTCTGGGCGATGGGGCTGCTGGTCGCATTCGTGGTCGTCCACGTCGCGATGGCGTTGCTGGTGCCGCGCTCGCTGCTCGCGATGCTGCGCGGCCGCTGACCCGCGCGTCGCGGGCGAAGGAAATCATCATGTCGGAATCCGAAAAAAACCGGAGCGCGCCGCGCTGGACGCTCGACCGGCAATCGCTCGAGCTCGACGTGCGCCGCACGCTCGAGATGCCGTCGCGACGCCTCTTCAACCGGCGCGTGCTGACGCTCGGCGGCCTCGCGATGCTGACCGGCTGCACGCTGCAGGACGACGCGTCGGTCAACACGTTCCTCGAGAAAGTGTCGCGCATGAACGATCGCGTGCAGGCCTGGCTGTTCAATCCCGACCGGCTCGCGCCGACCTATGCCGAAGCCGACATCACGCGACCGTTTCCGTTCAACGCGTACTACGGGATCGACGACGTGCCGCACGTCGACGAATCGACGTATCGGCTCGTGTTGTCCGGCCGTGTAACGGGCAAGCGCGTGTGGACGCTCGACGAGCTTCGCGCGCTGCCGCACGCGGAACAGATCACGCGGCACATCTGCGTGGAAGGGTGGAGTGCGATCGGCCGCTGGGGCGGCACGCCGTTCGGCGCATTCCTCGCGCGCGCCGGCGCCGACACGCAGGCGAAATACGTCGGCTTCAAGTGCGCGGACGACTACTACGAAAGCATCGACATGCCGACCGCGCTGCATCCGCAGACGCTGCTCGCGTTCGAATACGACGGCCGTCGGCTGCCGCCCGAATACGGTTTCCCGATGAAGCTGCGGATGCCGACCAAGCTCGGCTACAAGAACCCGAAGCACATCATGGAAATCTTCGTGACCGATACGTTCCCGGGCGGCTACTGGGTCGATCAGGGCTACAACTGGTTCGGCGGATCGTGAGCGGTGCGCGCGGCGTGCACCGCGTGCGTATGCGTCACGCGGAATCGCGCACCTGCAGATCGACGCGCAGGCCGACTGCCGAGGCCATGTTCACGAGCGCGTCGAGCCCGAACAGGTTGATCTTGCCGCGCATCAGGTCGGAGACGCGCGGCTGCGTGACGCCCAGCTGCTTCGCGGCCTCGGCCTGACTCAGTTCGAGCCGCGCGATGCGCTGCTTGAGCGCGATCATCAGTTCGGAGCGCAGCTTCATGTTCGCGGCTTCCGGCGGCTCGCGCTCGATTGCGTCCCAGACGTTCGCGTAACGTTCATCGGTCATCGTTTCAACTCCATCATCAGCGTCCGATAGCGGCGGGCGGCGAGGTCGATATCGGTCTTGTTCGTGCGCGTCGATTGCTTGCGCAAGCAGTGCAGGACGTAGACCGCCTCGGTGAAAGTCGCGACGTAGACGATCCGGAATGCGCCGCTTGCATGGCGCAGGCGAATTTCCCGCACGCCGACGCCGATCGTGCGCATCGGTTTCCAGTCGTCGGGCGCGAGGCCGCGCTGCACCTGATCGATCGGGTGGCCGGCTTCGCGTCGCGCAGGCAACGGAAAGCCGCGGAGATCGGCCAGCGCGCTGCCGACGAAAACGACGGGCTTCGGCGGAAGAATGTCTGGATTATACAAAATTTTGTATAGTCTGTGCAGGTGTCGGAAAGAAGCCGCGGGCGCCACCAGGAGCGCGCGCCGTCCGTCACGATAGGCGCGTCACGACGCGCCGACGCACAAACTGGTCGTCAGGCCGATTCAAGGGGGGCGAATGGCGGCGCCGGCGCTCCGCGCCTTGCGTATCCGGCCCCGGATTTCGCCGCACCGCCGCGCGAAAAATGTCGCGCCGAAACATCAGTCGATAGGCTTTCAGACAGGTCCGACGATGCTTTCGAATCCTTGATGCCATAATGCCGAGCGTGTGCAGCCGACGCGGGTGCGCACGTTTTTTTTGCCCGTTTTTGTCCCTTTGCCGCCGCTTGCCGGTTCTCTTTCGTCGCCGTTCGCACTGCCATGTCGTTCCGCACGTTCGCTTTGCCTTCCCGGTCCCGCGTGGACCGTTTGCCGGCATCGTCGGCGTCTTTCAGCGGAGCACGCAGCGTGACGTGCGGGCGGGCTGCACGATGACGCCGCTCGACCGCCTCCTCGATTTCCTTGCCCGCTTTTCGTTCCGGATCCGCCTGCCGCAAAGCCGCGGCGGCCGCGTGGCGCTCGCGCTCGTCTTCATCTATTTCGTCTGGGGCTCGACCTACAGCGGGCTGCATTTCGCGCTGCAGTCGTTCCCGCCGCTGCTGCTGTCGGGGCTGCGCAACCTGCTCGGCGGGATCGGCCTGTTCATCTTCGCGCTGCGGCGCAAGCCCGAATGGCCGACGCTGCTGGAAATCCGCAACTCGGCGATCGTCGGCACGATGCTCGTCGCGCTGTCGTCCGGCACGATCGCGCTCGGCATGCGCACGGTCAGCAGCGGTTCGGCCGCGGTGATGGTGGCCACGGTGCCGCTGTTCGCGACCGTGATCGCGGCGGTGGCCGGGCGGCCGGTGACGAAGGGCGAATGGGCGGCCGTCGCGCTCGGGATGGTCGGCATCGTCGTGCTGAATTCGGGCGGCGCGGCCGCCGCGAATTCGGCGCTCGGCACGATCTGCGTGCTGGCCGGCGCACTGTTCTGGGCGGGCGGCGCGCATCTCGCGACGCGCCTCAAGCTGCCGTCCGACCTGTTCCTGTCGACGTCGCTGCAGATCGGCCTCGGCGGGCTGATGTCGACGATCGTCGCGTGGCTGCTCGGCGAACGCGTCGAGCAACTGGCCGTCGGGCCCGTGTTCGCGTTCGCGTACCTGATGGTGTTCTGCACGATGGCCGCGTACGTCGCGTACGGCTACCTGATCCGCCACACGAGCCCGATCATCGCGAGCAGCTGCATGTACGTGAACCCGATCGTCGCGGTCGCGCTCGGCGCGCTGCTGCTGGGCGAGCCGGTGACGATGGCGACCGTGGTCGCGACCGTCGCGATCCTCGGCAGCGTCGGGTTGTCGTTCTTGTTCGATCCGGCGCGCCGGCCCGCGGCGGCGGCGACCAGTTCGCCGGCCGTGGCGGCCGAGCAGGCGCCGACGGCGGACGCTTCGCCCGTCGCCGAGCCGATCGCCGCGCCGGAGGCGGCGCCGATCCTCGCGCCTTCGGCTGTTCCGCTCGCGGTGCCGACGCCCGCAGCGGTGATGGATCCCGCCGCGGTGATCGATCCGGCCCCGGCGTTCGCGCCGCCGCCCGCCGCCGTCGAGCCGGCCGCGTCGCGCACCGACGCGTGACGCCGCCGTGGCCGGTCGCGCTCAGCCGCGCCGGCCGCCGCGATGGTGGAACCAGCCGGCGAGCGCCGTAAACAGCAGGCCGGCCGCGCACATGCCGGTCCAGCCGAACGCGCGCCATGCGGCGACGCCGGCCGACGAGCCGAGCGCGCCGCCGATGAAATAGCACACCATGTACACCGTGTTGACGCGGCTGCGCGCCTCGGGCTTCAGCGCATAGATGCGCGACTGGTTCGAGATCTGCGCGGCCTGTACGCCCACGTCCAGCACGATCACGCCGATCACGAGCCCGACGAGGCTCGATCCCGACAGCGCGAAGATCACGAACGACAGCGCGAGCAGCGCGATCGCGAGCGAGATGATCGCGCGCGGGCCGCGCTGGTCCGCGAAGCGGCCCGCATACGGCGCGGCGAGCGCGCCCGCGGCGCCGACGATCCCGAACAGGCCGGCCGCCTGCGGGCCAAGATGGAACGGCGCGCCGGCGAGCAGCAGCGTGAGCACCGGCCAGAACGCGCTGAACGCCGCGAACAGCGCGGCGCCCGTCAGCGACGCCTCGCGCAGCCCGCGCAGTTCGACGGCCAGATGCCACATCGAACCGAGCAGCTTGCCGTACGACAGCGTCGACGTCGGCGAGCTGCGCGGCAGCCTCAGCACGATCACGACGGCGAGCGCGACGAGCGCCGCGACCGACGCGGCGAACACCGCGCGCCAGCCGAAATACTCGGCGACGAAGCCGGCGGCGGTACGCGCGAGCAGGATGCCGAGCAGCAGGCCGCTCATCACGGTGCCGACCGCGTGGCCGCGTTCGGCCGGCGGCGCGATTTCGGCGGCGAACGGCACGGCCTGCTGCGCGATGGTCGCGAGGATGCCGATAGCGAGGCTGGCGACCGCGAGCACGGCCAGCGACGGCGCGGCGGCCGCCACGATCAGCGCGATCGAGAGCCCGGCGATCTGCAGCAGGATCAGCCCGCGGCGATCAAAACGGTCGCCGAGCGGCGCGAGCAGGAACATGCCGGCCGCGTAACCCAGCTGCGTCGCGGTCGGTACCGCGCCGATCCACGATGCGCCATCCGGAAAGGCCGAACGGAAGCTGTCGAGCAGCGGCTGGTTGTAGTAGATGTTCGCGACCGACACGCCCGCGATCGTCGCGAGCAGCAACAGCAGGCTGCGCGAGTAGTGGGGCGAGGCGGCGTCGGTCGGACGGTCGGTGGAGGAAGTGGACATGGCGGCAGGCACGGAGTTGGGCGGCCCGGCAGGCGGCGCACGCATCAGGTGCGCCGGCGAGCCGGGCGCCGGTCGAGGCTGCCGATCATACCGGAGCGACGTGAATCCTGCCGGCGGCAGCCGGCGCGACGGGCCGGCTACCGCCCGTCACGGCACGCGCCGCGCGTCCCGTGGTCAGTCGACCAGCTCGCCCGTCGGCTCGTAGAACGGATACGGCCCCGCGCCTTCGTCCACATAGACGTGATGCGACGTCATTCCCGTATCGGGTGCATGGTGGTGGACCGCGAACGCCGGCGGTTCGAGCCGGAACGCGGATGGCCCATCGGCCCGCAGGTCGAAGGCGACCTGGTGCGCGGGCGACGGCACCGCGGACGCGAGCGTGCCGCCGAAGCGCGTGAACATCGTGCGGTGCACGTGACCGCACAGTACGCGCTCGACGTTCGGATGACGGCGCAGCAGTGCGTCGAGTTTCGCGGCGGCGGCGGGCGCGAGACGCAGCTTGTCCATGTGGCCGATGCCCGACACGAACGGCGGGTGATGCAGCGCGACGATCACCGGCCGCTCGCGTGCGGCGTCGAGCTGTGCGGCGAGCCACGCGAGCCGTGCGTCGCACAGGTCGCCATGGCTCGCGCCCGGCACCTGCGAATCGAGCGCGAGCACGCGCACCGCGCCGACGTCGAGCGCGTATTGCACGAATTCGCCGTCCTGCAACTCGGCGCGATCGGCGAACGCGCGGCGCAATCCGGCGCGGTCGTCGTGATTGCCGATCATCAGGTAGTACGGGATCTCGAGCGCCGCGAGCAGCCCGCGCAGGTTGCCGTATTCGTCGTCATGGCCGAAGTCGGTCAGGTCGCCGGTGACGAGCACGGCGTCGGGCCGCGGCACGAGCGCATTCAGCTTCGCGATGCAGCGCGCGAGCGCGGCCGCCGTGTCGACGCGCCGGTACGCGAGCTGGCCCGGACGCTTGATGTGGAGATCGCTGATTTGAGCAAGCAGCATCGTCGTTCCTCGGAATCGTCTGGTTGTTGTCGCGGCGGTGTGCGCCGCCGTGGGGTGCTGCATGAATGATGCCCGATCGACGCCTTACGCGCCGAGCGCGATCAGACCTTCCGGCGCGATCGCGAGGCCGACCGCCGTGCCGCGTGCGAGCGCGATGCGGCCCGGCACGTCGATCACGAGCGCGTCGGGTGCCGCATGCTCGATCGTGAGGCGCGTGCGCTCGCCGAGGAACGCGCACGCGCCGACCGCGCCGCGCAGCGGCGCATGCGCGGGATCGGCGAGCTGCGCGTCCTCGGGGCGGAAGAACCATTCGTCGGCCGCATGCGGCGTGACGATCGCGCCGCCGGTCGTTTCGAGCGCGCCGTCGCGCCACTGGCCCGCCAGCCGGTTCAGCGTGCCGATGAACTGCGCGACCGTGCGGTTCGCGGGGTGGTAGTAGATCTCGCGCGGCGTGCCGATCTGCTCGATGCGGCCCGCGCCCATCACGACGATCCGGTCGCCGAGTTCCATCGCTTCGGCCTGGTCGTGCGTGACGTAGACGGTCGTCACGCCGAGCGTGCGCAGCAGCGTGTTCATGTCGCGGCGCAGCACGTCGCGCAGCTTCGCGTCGAGCGCGGTCAGCGGTTCGTCGAGCAGCAGCACGCGCGGCCGCACCGCGAGCGCGCGCGCCAGCGCGACGCGCTGACGCTGGCCGCCCGACAGTTGATCGACCGGTTTGTCCGCGTGCGCGTCGAGCCGCATCATCGAGAGCAGCTCGTCGACGCGTTCGCGCAACGCACGCGGCTCGGTCTTGCGGATCTTCAGCCCGTAGCCGACGTTGCCGCGCACCGTCAGGTTCGGAAACAGCGCGTAGTTCTGGAACACCATGCCGACCTGCCGGCGCTCGATCGGAAGCAGGGTGACGTCGTCGTCGCCGAACGCGATGGTGCCGCCGGCATCGGGTGTGTCGAGGCCCGCGATCAGGCGCAGCGTGGTCGTCTTGCCGCAGCCCGACGGCCCGAGCAGCACGAGCGTTTCGCCGGCGCCGATCGACAGGTCGAGCGGTTCGAGCACGCGTGTGCCGCGGAAGGTCTTCGCGCAGCCGGTGAGGGTGATGGGAGTGGAATCGAGTTTCATGTCTGCGAAAAAATCAGCGCGGGCGCTGCTTCGGCGCGCGCGTACCGGACGGATCGACGCCGAGCCACTGCATCGCGACGAGCAGCGGCAGCGTCATCAGCAGGAACAGGATCGTGTACGCGCTGCCGACTTCGAGCCGCAGCGACGCATACGTATCGGCGAGCCCGACCGGCAGCGTCTTGGTGTCGGGCGTGTGCAGCATCCACGTGAGGTTGAATTCGCCGATCGACAGCGTGAGCACCGCGAGCGCGCCCGCGACGATGCCGGGCCGCAGGTTCGGCAGCACGATCGTGACGAAGCGCGTGACGAACGACGCGCCGAGGCTCGCCGCGCCTTCCTCGAGCGTGCGCAGGTCGGCGCCGGCCGCGACGGCTGCGACCGCGCGCACCATGAACGGCAGCGTGAACACGACGTGGCCGACGACGATGAACCACAGGCTCATCCGGAACGCGGTGAAGCCGCCGTACACGACCAGCAGCGCGAGCGCCGAAGCCAGCCCCGGCAGCGCGACCGGCAGCACCAGCGCTTCCTCGATCGCACGCGCGATGCGGTGCTTGCTGCGCGCGAGCGCATAGCCGGCCGGCACGCCGACCGCGAGCACGATCGCGAGCGTCGCGAACGCGACGTAGAGCGACAGCGCGACCGAGCCGTGATACTGCTGCCACACCTGCTCGAGCCAGCGCAGCGTGAGGCCGCTCGACAGGCCGCGGAAATAGTTGACGGTCAGCCCCGCGAGCACCGACATCACGACGGGCACGATCAGGAACGCGCACAGCAGCAGCGTGACGCCCCATTGCAGCGCGGCGATCGCGCGTGCTCCCGCGACGCGCGGTGCGTGCCGGGCGGCAGGCTTCGCGGGCAAGGAAGCCGGAACAGGGGCCGGGGCGGGCGCGGACGAGCCGGAAAGCGATGGCATGCGGAAATCCTCAGGCCGCGGCGGCGGCGGTATGGCCGGTGAAGCGCCGCGCGAGCGCGAGCACGGCCCAGGTGACGATGCCGAGCACGATCGACAGCCCGGCCGCCGTCGCGATGTTCGCGTTCAGCGTGAATTCGGTATAGATCGTCATCGGCAACACGTTCAGGTCGGTGGCGAGCGTAAACGCCGTGCCGAACGCGCCCATCGCGGTCGCGAAGCAGATCGCGCCGGCCGCGATCAGGCCCGGCGCGAGCGCCGGCAGCACGATGTCGACGAAGATGCGCCACGGCGACGCGCCGAGCGAACGCGCGGCTTCCTCGAGCGACGCGTCGAGCTTCGACGCGGCCGCGATCACGGTGACGATCACGCGCGGGATCGAGAAGTACAGGTAGCCGATGAACAGGCCCGCCACCGAATACGCGAAGACCCACTTGTCGCCGGTGAGCTTCGCCGACAGCATGCCGATCAGCCCCTGGCGCCCGGCGAGCATGATCACCATGAAGCCGACGACGACACCCGGGAACGCGAGCGGAAACGTGAGCAGCGCGAGCAGCACGCGCTTGCCGGCGAATTCGCGGCGCGCGAGCAGCAGGCCCGAGATCGTCGACAGCGCGAGCGTCGCGAGCGTGACGCCCGCGGACAGCGCGACCGTCTCGCCGAGGCTCTTCATGTAGCGGGCATTGCCGAGCAGCGCCGCATAGTGCGAGAAGAACGCGCCGTCGGCGGACACTTGCACGAGCGACGCCATCGGCAACAGCCAGAACGCGACGAATACCGCCAGCGCCGGCGCGACGAGCGCGACGCGCCAGCGCAGCGGAAAAGTCAGGTCGAGCATGACGTGGGGCCGGCCGCTTACTGCATCACCTGCAGGTATTGCTGGCCGAACGCCTGCTGCCCGGCCGCCATCTTGCCGAAGTCGACCGACTTCGCCCGCGCGTATTCGCTCGCCGGCAGGAACTTCGCGGCGACGTCGGCGCCGAGCGTCTGTGCGCGCACCGGACGCAGGTACGCGTTGGCCCACAGCTTCTGGCCTTCGTCGGACAGCACGAAATCGAGCACCTTCTTGCCGTTCGCATCGTGCGGCGCACCCTTCACGAGGCTCATCACGTACGGCACCGCGATCGTGCCTTCCTTCGGAATCACGAACTCGACGTTCGCGTTGTCCTTGTATTTCGCGCGATACGCGTCGAAGTCGTAGTCGAGCAGGATCGGAATCTCGCCGGACAGCACGCGCGCATAGGCCGTCTGCTTCGGCACGATCGGCGCGTTCGCCTTCAGCTTGCGGAACCAGTCGAGCGCCGGCTTGAAGTTGTCGAGACTGCCGCCGAGCGCCTGGTTGACGGCGACCGCGCCCGCGTAGCCGACGAACGCGCTCGACGGATCGAGATAGCCGACCATGCCCTTGTATTCGGGCTTCAGCAGATCGGCCCACGAGCGCGGCACCGGCTTGCCGTCCAGTGCGTCCTTGTTCACGAAGAAGCCGAGCGTGCCCGAGTGGATCGCGAACCAGTAGCCTTGCGGGTCCTTCAGGTTCGCGGGAATGTCGTTCCAGTGCGCGGGCTTGTACGGCGCGATCACGCCCTTGTCCTTCGCCTGGAACGCCGACGACACGCCGAGGTAGACGACGTCGGCCACCGGGCTTTTCTGCTCGGCGATCAGCTGCGCGATCGACTGGCCGGAGTTCTTGTTGTCGAACGGCACGCGGATGCCGGTCTTCTGCTTGATCGCCGCGATCTGCGCGGCCCAGTCGGCCCATTCGGGCGGGCAGTTGTAGCAGATCGCCGTTTCGTCGGCGTGGGCCGCGGGGGCGCCGGCGACGAGCGCGGCAACGGCGAGCGGCGCGGCGAGCGCGCGCAGCAGCGAGGTCAGGCGAAAGGACACGGTGGGTCTCCGGACGAGTGGGGTAGCGCTGGGGTAGCGGGGTGATCGGCGGGCGTGACGCGTGCGTTCTGCGATCACGCCTTGCGCAGTTGCAGCTCGGTGGCCGGCGGTGCGATCGTCGCACCGTCGCGCACCGCGTGCGGCAGGATCATCGACGTGCGCTCGATCGCCGCGCCGCCGATGGATTCGACGAGACGCTGCCATGCGTGGCGGCCGATGTCGCGGTTCGGCGTCGCGACGCTCGCGAGCGGCGGCGCGAGCAACTCGCCGATCGCGATGCCGTCGAAGCCGAGCACCGACAGGTCGTCGGGGATCGAGAAGCCCGCGCGGCGCAGGCCGCGCATCACGACCATCGCGAGCAGGTCGTTGCTGCAGAACAGGGCGGTCGGCCGCGTGGCGTGCGCGGTGAGATGCGCGAGCACCGCATCGGGCAACTCGGGCGCGTTGAAGTCGACTTCGACGGGCGGCAGCGTGGCCACGCCGCTTTCCTCGAGTGCCTGCGCATAACCGAGATGGCGCTGGCGGGCGCGATCCGACGCGGCGAGCGAACCGGCCAGCATCAGCACGCGGCGATGGCCGCGCGCGGTCAGCAACTGCACGCCGTCGTACGCGGCGCGGCGGTTGTCGACCGACACCGACGGACGGCGCTGCGTGTCGTTGTGCATCAGCACGTAGTGCGAGCCGTCGCGGTCGAGCATGTCGAGCAGCGGGTGTGTGTCTGCATCGGCGACGGTGAGGATCAGCCCTTCGACGCGCTGCTCGCGCAGCGTCTCGATCGCATGACGCTCGCGCGCCGCGTCGTATTCGGTCGTCATCAGGATCAGCTTGAAACCGGCCGCGGTCGCGAGCGCGTCGATGCCTTGCAGGCAGTCGGCGAACACCGGGTTCGACAGCGTCGGCACGACGACGCCGACGAGCCGCGTGCGCTCGCCGCGCAGTTGCCGGCCGAGCGGGCTCGGGCGGAACTGCAGCGTATCGATCGCGGTGCGGATCGTCTGCAGCGTGGCGGGGCTGACGGTATGCGGCGCGTTGATCGCACGCGAGACGGTGGCGATCGAGAAGCCCGCGAGGGCAGCGACGTCCTTGATGGTCGAGGTCATGAAATAACGCGATGTAAACGTTTTCGGCCGGGGAATTATCGAAAACGTTTGTGACTTCGCGATGACGCATGCGACGCTTGTTTCGCGACAAGCACGACACAAACGTCAGACGGTTGGGGCCGTCGGACGACGCGCGGTCGATTGTATCGGGGGATGTTGCGGCGCGGGACGAAATCGTCGGCCGTGTCGTATCGGTGTCGAATGCGCGGGTAGGCGCAATGCGACGATGAGCGGTGTCGCGATGCGGCGCGGCGGAATGAGGGAACGCATGCGCAAGCAATGGTAGAATCGCGTCCGCCCTCTTGCCGGGGTGATGAAATTGGTAAACATAGCGGACTTAAACGATTGAGTGCCCGGTCGGAAACGGTCGGTGCAGAACCCTTCAAATTCGGCGAAACCCCTGATGTGCGCATCGAGGCAACGCCGAGCCAAGCCTCGCGGCATCCGCGAGGAAGGTGTAGAGACTAGACGGGGGGCGCCTAAGGCGCACGGGCAGCGGTCACGCCCGCGCGCGACGGTGAAGGCATAGTCCAGCGCACGAACGGTTCGCGCACGCGACGCCGGCTTTGAAAGAAGCAGTGTGACGAAAATCCGCCGCCTTAACTGGCTTGCCGGTTCGAGTCCGGTCCCCGGCACCATCGATTGCGTTGATGCGATTCGATTCGATGAAGGTGTGAAAAACCCGCGAGAAATACAGCGCTCGCGGGTTTTTTATTGGTCCGGCGTCGCCATCGACGCAGGGGTGCGCCGCTCGCCGGGACGTGCAGAATGTCGCCGCTTGTCGCGTGTCAGAAAATCCCCAGCCCGCCGTCCGCGCCCCAGACCTGCCCGTTCGCATAGCTCGTTTCCGACGCCGCGAGCGCGACATACAGCGGGGCGATTTCCGCCGGTTGCCCGGGCCTGCCGTACGGCGAGCCCGCCGCATAGTTGACGACCGTCTCCGGTGGCTGACCGCCGCTCGATTGCAGCGGCGTCCAGTAAGGGCCGGGCGCGACCGCATTGACGCGAATGCCGCGCGGCCCGAGCTGTTTCGCGAGCGATCGCGTGAACGCGATGATGCCGGCTTTCGTCGTCGCATAGTCGAGCAGGTTGGCGCTCGCCCTGACCGCCTGGACCGACGTGGTGTTGATGATCGACGCGCCGGGCGGAAGATGCGGGATCGCCGCCTTCGTGATCCAGAACATCCCGTAAAGATTGGTCTTGACCGTCGCATCGAAGTGCTCGGTCGTCATCTCGCCGATCGAATCGAGCGCCTGTTGTCGGGCGGCGTTGTTGACGAGAATGTCGAGGCCGCCGAGTGCTTCCGCCGCGCGTGCGACCAGTCGCTGGCAGAACGTTTCGTCGCGGATGTCGCCCGGCAGCGCGACGGCTTGGCGTCCCGCTGCCCGGATCAGCGCAACGACTTCCCGCGCGTCGGATTCCTCCACAGGCAGGTAGCCGATCGCGACATCCGCCCCTTCGCGTGCGAACGCGATGGCCGCTGCCCGGCCGATGCCGGAGTCGCCGCCGGTGACGAGCGCCTTGCGGCCGACGAGCCGGCCACGGCCGCGATAGCTTTGCTCGCCGTGGTCAGGGCGCGGCTGCATCCGGCTCGCGAGTCCCGGCGGCGCCTGGACCTGATGCGGGAACGGCGGCTTCGGGTACAGATCGACCGGATTCGTCAGGCCCTGCGCGGCGGGCGGCGCGTCGACGGCATGCGCGGTGGACGGGCCGAGTGCGGACATCGCGGCCAGTGCGCCAAGATTGCCGATGACATGTCGGCGCGACACGCGCATGCCTGCTTCGTTATCGTCGTCTTTCAACAGATGCTCCGTGAGCGAAATCGCGCGTCGCGTTCCGTGCCGTCCGCGCGAAAGTGGATGATCGCCGTACGGCCGGCGAAATCGTCGGCGCGCGACGACGGTGCCGTCACGCGCCGGTACATCGCGCTCATTCGACGCGCAGGATCAGCTTGCCGGTCGTCTGGCCGGTTTCGAGCGCGTGATGCGCGTCGGCAATCGCGTCGAATCCGTAGCTGCCGCCGATCAGCGGCTTCAGCTTGCCGGTCGCGAGCAGTCCGAACAGTTCGCCGAGTGTCCGGCGCACGACGTCGTCGTTGAGGAACGCGTGCAGCGCGAAGCCGGACACCGATCGGCAGCCGAAGATCAACGCATTCATCAGCGCGTCGTCGACCGTCAGGAGTTGACCGCTCGCGGCACCGTAGCTGACGAACCGGCCGTATATCGCAAGGCCCGATACCAATGTGCGCGCGACCGTCCCGCCGATCGAATCGAACACGACGTCCGGGCCCTCCCGGCCGGTGGCATCGCTCAATTGATCGGCCCAGTGCGCGTCGCGATAGCTGATGGCCCGATCGGCGCCCAGCGTTCGCACCGCATGCAGTTTGGCCGGCGCGCCGGCGAGGCCCGTGATCGAGCGTGCTCCGTCGAGTCTCGCCAGCTGGATCAGCATCGACCCGACACCGCCGGCCGCGGCGGTGATCGCGACCGTGCGTGCGGCCACCGGCGTCTCGCGCAGCAGCACGCGGGCCACCAGCCCCTGCAGCATCACGGCGACCGCATCGTCGTCGGAGACTTCGTCGGGAATCGCGGTAATCAGCGCGGCGCCGAGCGTCACGTATTCGGCGTAGCCGCCGGTCGCGCGCATCGCGCCGAACAGCGGCGCCGCGACGCGTGCGCCGATCCGGATGTCGCGGACGTTCGCGCCCACCGCGGCGACGGTGCCGACGACTTCCGAGCCGGGCACCGCGGGCAGCGTCAGCGCCGGGCCCGGATAGGTGCCGGCGCGTTGCAGCGTTTCCGCGAAATTCAGCCCGACGCGCGTGACGCGGACGAGGACCTCGTCCGCGGCAGGCGTCGGACGCTCGATCACGACGGGACGCAGGACGGAAGGATCGCCGACCCGCTCGATCTGGATGGCATGCATGCTGCTCATGGAAACATCTCGCTTGAAAAGGGGGCGTTCGCCCCGGGGGGATGAATGAAGCGCGGACGCGATGCGGCCGCGCAAGTGGGGGTGTTGCCGCAGACGTGACGGATCAGTCCGGTTGCGCGCGGTCGAGCGCGAGACGGCCGGCGCCATGCAGGAACAGCGCGAGCAGGCCGCCTGCCATCGACAGGTTCATCATGAAGAACGTCTGCTGCGTCTGGTCGCCGCCGCCGTGGAAGATCACCGCGGCGATGATCGAGAAGATCGCGAGCCCGAGCGCCGCGAGCCGCGTCATGAAACCGGTGATCAACGCCAGGCCGCCGGCGATCTCGACGACGATCACGAGCGGAAGCAGCGCGCCCGATACGCCCATGTGTTCCATGTACTGCTGGGTACCCGCATAGTTGAAGATCTTGCTGATCCCGGCGCCGAGATACACGCCGGCGATGAGGAGGCGCACGAGGACGGACAGCACGAGGTTGACGACGGGCGTCTGCACGGTCGTTTTGTAAAGTGCGCGGTTGATCGAATTGATCATTGGGAATCCATAATGAATGAGTGGGCGGGCGGTCGAGCCGGCCGGGTGACGGTCTGCTTACGCGTCGAGCGTCGGGTAGTCGGTGTAGCCGGCTTCACCGCCGCCGTAAGCGGTGGACATGTCCGCGTGCGCGAGCGGGCGATCGTGTCGAATGCGCGTGACGAAATCGGGGTTCGCGATGAACGGGTAGCCAAACGACACGAGGTCGGCATGGCCGTCGGCGAGTGCCTGTTGCGCGCGTGCTTTCGTGTAGCCGCCGTTCGCGATGTAGAACCCGCCGAAGGCACGGCGCAATGCGCGGTAGTCGAACGGCGGCGCCTGATCGGCCGCGACCTGCGGAATGCCTTCGACGACGTGAAGATAGGTGGCGAGCCCGGTCAGCCGGTCGGCGAACCGCTCGAACAGCGCCTGCGGCTGGCTGTCCGCGATGCCGCCGAAATGCGGCGTGACCGGCGAAATGCGGACGCCCACGCGCGCGGGACTCACGACGCGTCCGACCGCCCGCACGACGTCGAGCGGCAGCCGGATCCGGTTGTCGATCTCCCCGCCGTACGGGTCGGTGCGCCGGTTGGTACCGTCGCGCAGGAACTGATCGAGCAGATAGCCGTTCCCCGCGTGAATCTCGACACCGTCGAAACCGGCCTGCAACGCGGCCTGCGCCGCATGTGCGTATTGCTCGACGATGCCGGGGATTTCATCGGTGTCGAGTGCGCGCGGCACGGGGTGCGGCTTCGGCCCGTCCGGCGTGAATGCCTGCCCGTCAGGCTGAATGGCCGACGGCGCGACGGGCAGCGCGCCGTCAGGCTGCAGATCGGGATGGCCGATGCGGCCGACGTGCGCGAGTTGGACGAAAATCCGGCCGCCTGCGCGATGCACGGCATCGGTCACGCGTTTCCAGCCGTCGATTTGCGCATCGCTGTAGATCCCCGGCGTGAACGGATAGCCCTTGCCGAGCGGCGAGATCTGCGTGCCCTCCGTGACGATCAAGCCAGCCGACGCGCGTTGGGCGTAGTAGGCGGCGTTGATCGCGCCCGGTGCATCGCCGGCGCCGGCCCGGCTGCGCGTCATCGGCGCCATCACGATGCGGTTGCCGAGCGTGATCCCGCCGAATTCGAGCGGGTCGAACAACGTGGCGCGGGTCGATGCCGCCCGGTCGGGTGAAGCGTGGTCGATCGTCATGATTCCATTTTCCTGTCGTGTTCATGGGTCGTCGACGCGCGTGCCGGGATGCCCGGCGTGCACGCGTCGAACGCTGCTGAGCACGAATTTAGGAGAATGCCGTGATCGAAACAATCGTCTAAAATGGATCGTTAAAATCGATTTTCTTGATGGATCATGGAGCGAAGCCCCAATCTGGAGCAACTGCGCGCGTTCATCGCGGTGGTCGAATCCGGCAGCTTTTCCGGCGCGGCACGGCGGCTCGAGCGCGCGCAATCCGTCGTCAGCTACGCGATCGCCAATCTGGAGTCGTTGCTGGGCGTGCCGCTTTTCGAACGGGGCAAACGGCGGCCGACGCTGACGGCGGCCGGCGAAATCGTCCTGGCCGACGCACGGCGGCTCGACATGCTGACGGGCCAGTTGCTGGCGAAAACCGCCGGGCTGCGCGGCGGGGTGGAAGCCGAGCTGTCGCTGGCGGTGGACGTGATGTTTCCGCTGGCCAGACTCGTCGAGGGGCTGCGTGCGTTCGCCGACGAATTTCCCACGGTCGCGCTCAACCTGACCATCGAAGCGCTCGGCGGGGTGATGAAGCTGGTGGTCGACGGCGGCTGCGCGCTCGGTATCAGCGGGCCCGTGCAAAACTGGCCGGACGTGATCGATGCGACGTCCATGGGCGCGATCGAACTGGTCACCGTCGCCGCGCCCACGCATCCGCTCGCGCAGCGCCGCGGGCGTGTGCCGCTGTCCGACGCGCGCGAATATACGCAGCTCGTGCTGACCGACCGAAGCAAACTGACCGAAGGGCAGTCGTTCGGCGTGTATGCGACGCGCACATGGAGGACCGCGGACCTCGGCGCGAAGCATCGACTGTTGCTCGAAGGGCTCGGCTGGGGATCGATGCCGATGCATTTGATCGAGGACGATCTGCGGCAAGGCCGACTGGCCGTCGTGCGCTTGTCGGATCGCGATGTGTTTCGATACGGCATGTCGTTGATCCGGCGGGCCGATCGCGCGAGCGGGCCCGCGACGCAGTGGCTGATCGACCATCTGACGCGTCCGGGCGAACTGGAGGCCTGAAGCGCTGCACCGTCTCTGCGCTTCACTGCGCCGAAAACGGCGCCATGTGATACTGGCACGCACGTCGCAGCGGACACCTTCGTCGCCCCCGGCAAACGCGTGCTGCCGACCGCTTCCGTCATCGTTCGCCTCTCGCAAGACCATCCGTCATGACCGACTCGACCCACCACTATTACGAACCGTCGCAAGGCCACGGCCTGCCGCACGATCCGTTGAACGCGATCATCGGCCCGCGCCCGATCGGCTGGATTTCATCCCGCGGCAGCGACGGCACGCTGAACCTCGCGCCGTACAGCTTCTTCAACGCGTTCAACTATCGCCCGCCGATCATCGGCTTTTCGAGCACCGCCGCGAAGGACAGCCTGCGCAACGTGCAGGAAACCGGCGAGTTCGTGTGGAACCTCGCGACGCGCGATCTCGCCGAGCGGATGAACCAGACCTGCGCCGCCGTGCCGTACGACGTGAACGAATTCGAACTCGGCGGCCTGACCGCCGTGCCGTCGCGCCTCGTCGACGTGCCGCGCGTCGCGGAAAGCGGCGTGAACTTCGAATGCAAGGTGACCGACGTGATCCGGCTGCGCGATCATCGCGGCGTCGAGACGCCGGCCACGCTGGTGCTGGGCGAGGTCGTCGCGGTCCATATCCGCCATGACCTGCTGAAGGACGGCGTGTTCGACACGTTCGGCGCGGGCATCATTCTTCGTGCGGGTGGCCCGTCGGCCTATGCGCACGTGACGCCCGACAGCCGCTTCGACATCTTCCGGCCCGACGCATGATCGATCGCGCGCCGCAGTAAGCCGGCAATCGGCGCGGAAGCGCCCGAATCCGAAAAGACCCCGCGGAGATCGAGGATTTCGCGGGGTCTTTTGCTTCGTACCCTCAGAGGAAGCGGGCGCGCCGTTCGTCCGTCCCCCGATGCCCGATCGCCGCTGGCTCGGCGACCCCGCACCGCAGCAGACCTCTCCCGCGCCGCCACCGTGCGCCGCACTCACACGCCGCCTCCCTCCGCCATGGCAAATCTGCTCACCACGAACGAGCGGCTTGGGCATCGACGCCCGTCGCTGCCAGGCATAAATTTCCAAGGTTGACGTGCTTATCCGCGCGTCAGCTCGCGCGCAGGCCGGCAACCGGCCCGCGCGTTCCCAAACAGCGTGAGACACAATCGAGCGTGGAGACGACACGATGAGCCTGTCAGAGCCATTGCGTCTGCATGTGCCGGAGCCCACCGGGCGCCCGGGCTGCAAGACGGACTTTTCCTATCTGCATCTATCGCCGGCCGGCGCCGTTCGCCGCCCGCCGATCGACGTTGCCGCGGCGGACACCGCCGATCTCGCCCGCAGCCTCGTGCGCGTGCTCGACGACAACGGCAAGGCCGTTGGCCCGTGGGCGCCCGATCTCGACGATGCGCGACTCATCGCCGGGCTGCGCGCGATGCTCAAGACCCGCATTTTCGACGCGCGCATGATGATCGCGCAGCGCCAGAAGAAAATCTCCTTCTACATGTTGAGCCTCGGCGAAGAGGCGATCGGCACCGCGCACGCGATGGCGCTGCGCGACGGCGACATGTGCTTTCCGACCTACCGACAGCAGAGCATCCTGATCGCGCGCGACGTGCCGCTCGAGCGGATGATCTGCCAGCTGATGTCGAACGAAGGCGATCCGCTGAAGGGCCGCCAGCTCCCGGTGATGTACTCGGACCGCGAAGCCGGCTTCTTCTCGATTTCCGGCAACCTCGCGACGCAGTTCATCCAGGCGGTCGGCTGGGCGATGGCGTCGGCGATCAAGGGCGACACGAAGATCGCGTCCGCGTGGATCGGCGACGGCGCGACGGCCGAAGCCGATTTCCACACCGCGCTCACGTTCGCGCACGTGTACCGCGCGCCGGTCGTGCTGAACGTCGTCAACAACCAGTGGGCGATCTCGACGTTCCAGGCGATCGCGGGCGGCGAGGGCACGACCTTCGCCGGGCGCGGCGTCGGCTGCGGGATCGCATCGCTGCGCGTCGACGGCAACGACTTCCTCGCGATCTACGCGGCGTCGAGCTGGGCGGCCGAACGCGCACGCCGCAATCTCGGCCCGACGCTGATCGAGTGGGTGACCTACCGCGCGGGCGCGCATTCGACGTCGGACGATCCGACCAAGTACCGGCCGAGCGACGACTGGTCGCATTTCCCGCTCGGCGATCCGATCGAGCGCTTCAAGCGCCACCTGATCGTGAAGGGCATCTGGTCGGACAGCGCGCACGACGTGTTGACGGCCGAGCTCGAGGCCGAGGTGATCGCCGCGCAGAAGGAAGCGGAGAAGTATGGGACGCTCGCCGACGACCGGATTCCGTCGCCGGCCTCGATGTTCGACGACGTGTACAAGGAACTGCCCGCGCACCTGCGCCGTCAGCGCCAGGAACTGGGAGCGTGATCATGGCGCAACACGAGACAGGGACGGCGACGCAGCCGATGACGATGATCCAGGCGTTGCGCTCCGCGATGGACGTGATGCTCGGGCGCGACAGCGACGTGGTCGTGTTCGGGCAGGACGTCGGCTATTTCGGCGGCGTGTTCCGCTGTACCGAAGGACTGCAGAACAAGTACGGCAAGTCGCGCGTGTTCGATGCGCCGATCTCGGAAGGCGGGATCGTCGGCGCGGCGGTCGGGATGGGCGCGTACGGCTTGCGCCCCGTCTGCGAAATCCAGTTCGCCGACTATTTCTATCCGGCATCCGACCAGATCGTGTCGGAAGGCGCGCGGCTGCGCTACCGCTCGGCCGGCCAGTTCACCGCGCCGATGACGATCCGGATGCCGTGCGGCGGCGGGATCTACGGCGGGCAGACGCACAGCCAGAGCCCGGAGGCGATGTTCACGCAGGTGTGCGGGCTGCGCACCGTGATGCCGTCGAATCCGTACGACGCGAAAGGGCTGCTGATCGCGTCGATCGAGAACGACGATCCGGTGATCTTCCTCGAACCGAAACGGCTGTACAACGGCCCGTTCGACGGCCATCACGAACGGCCCGTCACGTCGTGGCTCAAGCATCCGGCGAGCGCGGTGCCCGAAGGCTACTACACGGTGCCGCTCGATACGGCCGCCGTCGTGCGGCCCGGCAACGACGTGACGGTGCTCACGTACGGCACGACGGTGCACGTATCGCTCGCCGCCGCCGAGGAGACCGGCATCGACGCGGAAGTGATCGACCTGCGCACGCTGTGGCCGCTCGACCTCGACACGATCGTCGCGTCGGTGCGCAAGACCGGGCGCTGCGTCGTGGTGCACGAGGCGACGCGCACCTGCGGCTATGGCGCGGAGCTCGTGTCGCTGGTCCAGGAACACTGCTTCTACCACCTCGAGGCGCCGGTCGAGCGCACGACGGGCTGGGACACGCCGTATCCGCATGCACAGGAATGGGCGTATTTTCCGGGGCCGACCCGGGTCGGTGAAGCGTTGCGACGCGTGATGGAGGCGTGAGATGGGGATTCATGTCATCAAGATGCCGGATATCGGCGAAGGGATCGCCGAGGTCGAGCTGGTGGCCTGGCATGTGGAAGTCGGGCAGACGATCAAGGAAGACCAGCCGCTCGCCGACGTGATGACCGACAAGGCGGCGGTCGAGATTCCGTCGCCGGTGACGGGCAAGGTGATCGAGCTGGGCGGCCGGATCGGCGAGATGATGGCGGTCGGCAGCGAGCTGATTCGGCTGGAAGTCGAAGGCGACGGCAACCTGAAGGCCGGGGCACCGGTGCGGGAAACAAAGGTAGAAACCGCACCGGTCGCGGTGGCGGCACCGTCGAAACCGGTAGCCGACGCATCGGCCGAGTCGTCTGCGCAGCCGGCGGCGCCTCGTGCACCGGCGAAACCGCGCCGCGAGGAACCGGTCGCGCAGCCGCGCGTGGCGCTGGCACCGGGCGAACGGCCGCTCGCGTCGCCGGCCGTGCGTCAGCGTGCGTGGGACATGGGTATCGAGCTGCGCTACGTGCGCGGCACCGGTGAAGCCGGGCGGATCCTGCATGCGGATCTCGATGCATATGCGCGCACCGGCGGCGGCTCGGCGCACGGGGCACAACCGCGCGGCTACGACGAACGCCACGACGAAACCGAAGTGCCGGTGATCGGCTTGCGGCGCGCGATCGCGCGCAAGATGCAGGAAGCGAAGCGCCGCATCCCGCACTTCAGCTACGTCGAGGAAATCGACGTCACCGAGCTCGAATCGTTGCGCACGGAGCTGAACCGCCGCCACGGCGACACGCGCGGCAAGCTCACGCCGCTGCCGCTGCTGATCCGCGCGATGGTGATCGCGCTGCGCGACTTCCCGCAGATCAACGCGCGGTTCGACGACGAAGCGGGCGTCGTCACGCGCTACGGCGCGGTGCACATGGGCGTCGCGACGCAGACGGACGGCGGCCTCACGGTGCCCGTGCTGCGTCATGCGGAAGCGCGTGACGTGTGGTCGATCTCGGCGGAAATCGCGCGGCTTGCCGACGCGGTGCGCGCGAACCGGGCGCAGCGCGACGAGCTGAGCGGGTCGACGATCACGATCTCGAGCCTCGGCGCGCTCGGCGGCATCGTGTCGACGCCGGTGATCAATCATCCGGAGGTGGGCATCGTCGGCGTCAACCGGATCGTCGAGCGGCCGATGATTCGCGACGGCGCGATCGTCGCGCGCAAGATGATGAACCTGTCGTCGTCGTTCGATCATCGCGTCGTCGACGGCGCGGATGCGGCCGAATTCATCCAGGCCGTGCGCGCGGTGCTCGAACGCCCGGCACTGCTGTTCGTGGAGTGAGCCGATGAAGAACGAACACACCACACTGCTCGTCATCGGCGGCGGCCCGGGCGGCTACGTCGCCGCGATCCGCGCCGGCCAGCTCGGCATTCCGACCGTGCTCGTCGAACGCGACCGGCTCGGCGGCACCTGCCTGAACATCGGCTGCATTCCTTCGAAGGCGTTGATCCATGTGGCCGACGCATTCGAACAGGCGTGCGGCCATGCCGGCGAAGGCGCGCTCGGGATCCGCGTGCGCGCGCCCGAGATCGACATCGCGAAAAGCGTCGCGTGGAAGGACGGCATCGTCGACCGGCTGACGCGCGGCGTCGGCGCACTGCTCAAGAAGAGCGGCGTGCGCGTGCTGCACGGCGAAGCGCGCGTGATCGACGGCAAGACCGTCGAAGTCGTCAGCGCCGGCCACGCGGTGCGGATCGGTTGCGAACACCTGTTGCTCGCGACCGGTTCCGAACCGGTCGAATTGCCGTCGATGCCGTTCGGCGGGCACGTCGTGTCGTCCACCGACGCGCTGTCGCCCGCGACGCTGCCGAAGCGGCTGGTCGTCGTCGGGGCCGGGTATATCGGGCTCGAACTCGGGATCGTCTATCGCAAGCTCGGCGTCGACGTCAGCGTCGTCGAAGCGGCCGAGCGCGTGTTGCCTGCGTACGATGCCGAACTCGTGCGGCCGGTTGCCGATTCGCTGGCGCGGCTCGGCGTGCGGCTGTGGCTCGGCCACAAAGTGCTCGGGCTCGACAAGCATGGCGCGGTGCGCGTGCAGGCGGCCGACGGCGCCGAGCAGACGCTGCCGGCCGATCGCGTGCTGGTTGCCGTCGGCCGCCGGCCGCGCGTCGACGGCTTCGGGCTCGAGACGCTGATGCTCGATCGCAACGGCCGCGCGCTGCGGATCGACGACACATGCCGGACCTCGATGCGCAACGTCTGGGCGATCGGCGACGTCGCGGGCGAGCCGATGCTCGCGCATCGCGCGATGGCGCAGGGCGAGATGGTGGCCGAGCTGATCGCCGGCCGGCGCCGCCAGTTCATGCCCGCGGCGATTCCGGCCGTGTGCTTCACCGATCCCGAGATCGTGACGGCCGGCTGGTCGCCGGACGATGCACATGCGGCCGGCGTCGATTGTCTGAGCGCATCGTTCCCGTTCGCGGCGAACGGTCGCGCGATGACGTTGCAGGCGACCGACGGATTCGTGCGCGTCGTCGCGCGGCGCGACAATCACCTGATCGTCGGCTGGCAGGCGGTCGGGCGCGGCGTGTCGGAGCTGGCCGCGGCGTTCTCGCAGTCGCTGGAGATGGGCGCGCGGCTGGAAGACATCGGCGGCACGATCCACGCGCATCCGACGCTCGGCGAAGCGCTTCAGGAAGCGGCGTTGCGCGCGCTCGGACACGCGCTGCATGTCTGACGTGCGAGCCCGACAGGGCGCCGCCGGTGCGGGATGCGCGCATCGGCGGCGCTTGCGGCGGCGGAGGTACGTCATGTCGTTTCATTCGATCCGGAATGATGCAATGCCGACGTTCCGCATGCTCGTGCGGAACGGGCGCGACGGCATGGCGCGGCCGGGCCGTGCATCGAATCGCCCGGAACCCACCTGACAAGGCCGTAATTTTTCGAGACGAGCGGAGGGTTGTCGGCGCCGCGTTGGCCGGCGATCATGTCGATAGCCGGAAACCGGGCCGCCTCGGGCCCGCCAACGCAGGCTCCATACGGAAGAACCGGACATGAAACTGCTGCTCGTCGGCGCGACCGGGCTCGTCGGGCGCCACGTCCTCGACGTCGCGCTGGCCGATGCGCGGGTCGATCAGGTGATCGTCCTCGCGCGCCGGCCGTTGTCGCCGCATCCGAAGATGCGTGCGCTGGAAGTCGATTTCGACCAGTTGCCCGATGCGGCCGACTGGTGGCGCGCGGACGCCGTGATCTGCACGCTCGGCACCACGATGCGGGCGGCCGGCTCGCGGGCGGCCTTTCGGCGCGTCGATCACGACTATCCGCTCGCGGTCGCGCGGCGCGCGCACCGGCACGGCACGCCGACCTACGTGCTGAATTCCGCCCTCGGCGCGGACGCTGCGTCGCGCATCTTCTACAACCGTGTGAAGGGCGAGGTCGAACAGGCGCTCGCCGGTGTCGGCTTCGATTCGCTCACGTACGTGCGACCGGGCCTGATCGGCGGCAGCCGCGACGAGTTCCGGTTCGGCGAGCGGCTGTTCGTGTTCGCGCTGAGCGCCGTCGGGCCGGTGCTGCCGGCGAAATGGCGCGTGAATCCCGCGTCGCGGATTGCGCGTGCGATGCTCGACGCGGCGATCGACGCACGGCCGGGTGTGCAGGTCGTCGCGTCCGACCAGCTCGTCTGACGCCGCGCGGGCGGCGCGCCCGCCAGGCTATTCGTCCGCGTTCGCGTCGAGCGCGCCGAACTGCTCGGCGAGCGCTGCCGTGAACGCCTCCAGCGCTTCGCTGCCGTCGGAATTCCGCGGCGTCGCGAGCTGGAACTCGACCGTGTGGCTCAGCTTGCTCGCCAGCAGCCGGCGCATCTTCCCGGCGGCGACCCACGGCGCCGCGACGTGGTCGGGCAGGAAGCCGACGTGCGCGCCCGACAGGATGAAGATCACGTCGGCATCGACGTTTTCCGAAAACGCGGTCGGCTGCGCATTGCGCAGCGCCGCCCCCGACGTATTCGTCTTGTAGAGCCGCGCGACGTTGCTCGCGCGTGCGATGTCGTTGACCGACACGGTTTTCTTCGCGAACAACGGATGGCGGGCGCCGCAATGCAGCGACTGGTGCTCGACGAACAGCGGCGCGTAGTGCAGGCCGGCCTGATGGCCGGAGAAATAGCCGATCGCGAGTTGCAGTTCGCCTTTCAGCAGCCGGCGCTCCAGCTCGTCGGGCGGCACCGCGATCATTTCGATCAGCACGTCCGGCGCGCGCTCGCGAAAGCGGCCGACGGCCGCCGCGATCGACTCGACGACGTCCGGCGAGAGCCGCTCGGACAGGCCGATGCGCAATTCGCCAAGCAACGTGCCCGATACGTGCTGCGTGTCGCGCGTGAACACGTCCATCGCGTGCAGGAGGCGGCGCGTCGACTGCAGCACGCGTTCCCCCTTCGGCGTCAACCGGAAGCCGCTTTTGCCGCGATCGCACAGCCGGAATCCGAGCCGCGTCTCAAGCTTGGCCATGTGCGTGCTGATCGTCGACGGCGCCATGCCGAGCGTGCCCTGCGCGGCGCTGAAGCCGCCGCTTTCGACGATCGTCAGAAAGAGCCGCAGCAACTGCACATCCATGTCTCTGAGTCGGGTCAGCATGGCGATATATCGCAGTTTGTGAAGTTGGCTTATGTTAGTTCATATTTTTCGTTGCGTGCGGCGACGGCAGAATCGGGCACGAGGTCGCCGGCCGTGCGACCGTGTCCCCTTCAGACAGGAATCCGACGATGAGCCAGAACGATTTCGCGTTCACGCGCGACAGCCTCTACGGCACCCAGGCCGAACCCAGTTTCGCGGGCGCGACGAGCTTCATGCGCCGGCGTTTCAGCCGTGATCTCGACGGCGTCGATCTCGCGATCACCGGCGTGCCGTTCGATTCCGCCGCCTCGCACCGGCCCGGCACGCGGTTCGGCCCGCGCGGGTTGCGGATCGCGTCGACGGGCATCGCGTGGGAGCGCCCGTGGCCGTGGTCGTTCGATCCGTTCGACGTGCTGGCCGCGGTCGACTACGGCGATTGCGCGTTCGATCTCGGGCAGCCCGAAGCGGTGCCGGGCGCGATCGAGCGGCATGCCGATGCGATCCTCGCGCGCGGCTGCGCGATGCTGACGCTCGGCGGCGATCACTTCATCACGTATCCGCTGCTCAAGGCGCATGCGAAGGTGCACGGGCCGCTGTCGCTCGTGCATTTCGACGCGCATACCGACACGTGGCCCGACCGCGACGTGAAGCGCATCGATCACGGGACGATGTTCTATCACGCGGCGCGGGAAGGGTGGGTCGTGCCCGAACGATCCGCCCAGATCGGCATTCGCACGACCAACGACGATCCGATGGGCTTCGACATCCAGAATGCGCGCCACGTGCATGGGTCGACGCCCGCCGCGGTCGCCGCGCGCATTCGCGAGCGCGTCGGCGATCACCCGGTGTACCTGACGTTCGATATCGACTGTCTCGATCCGGCGTTCGCGCCGGGCACCGGGACGCCGGTCTCGGGCGGCCTGTCGAGCCATCAGGCGTTCGAGATCCTGCGCCACCTCGACGGCATCAACCTGGTCGGCATGGACGTGGTCGAAGTGTCGCCGCCGTACGATCATGCGGAAATCACGTCGCTGGCCGGTGCGACGATCGCGCTGGAACTGATCTGCCTGTATGCGTCGCGCCGGCGGCAGAAAAAGGAAGCGTCGATCGATGGATGACCTCACCTGGCGCAAGGCCGTTCCCGGCGACGCGGCCGAATGCATCGCGCTGCGGGCGCGCACACGCGAGAACGCGTTCACCGAAGCGCAGTTGCGCGCGCTCGGCATCACCGTCGAAAGCTGGGACGACGGTATCCGCGACGGCCTGCTCTCGGGCCATGTCTGCTGCGTGCATGGACGCATGGTCGGCTACTGCTTCGGCGACACCGGTTCCGGCGAGATCGTCGTGCTCGCGATGCTGCCCGAGTATGAAGGAGCGGGGATCGGCAAGCGGCTGCTGCGGCGCGTGATCGACGATTTCGCGGCGAACGGCTTCACGTCGCTGTTTCTCGGCTGCTCGACCGATCCCGCATCGCGTTCGTACGGGTTTTATCGCCATCTCGGCTGGATACCGACCGGGGAACTGGACGACGCGGGGGACGAGATTCTCACGTTTCAGGTCGGGCAGCGCGGTTGATCGCATGTGTGGTTCGGATCTCGGCGTCTGCCCGGTCCGGACGACTGCCTGGCCAGACCAGGCACGCGGGCACTGCAGCATACGCGCCGACGACGCGACGACGCGACGTCGTGACGCTGCGTGTCGACATCGAGGCCGCGCATACCGGCCGGGCTCCCTCCGCCGACGCATGACGTCTACGCCCGATCGGCGACTTTCGCCGATCGGGCTTTCATTTTTCCGACATCCGTCTTGCGGCAATACTGCGCGGGTGTACCGCGATTGCTCGGACAATTTCGAAAGTCGATCGATACCGGGTAATCACCGATATCCCGCAAGTTGTATATACAAGATCATCCGCTGGCAATGTCGGCACGCGTCGTGCCGGTTGCGCGCCAGCGTGCAGACCGTGCGTGCGTGGCGCATGCCGGCGATCCACGGCGCCCCGCACCCGCAGAGCCGAAAGGGCGGCTCGCAGCTTCCTGTCCCGTTCAAACCATGTGTGGTCCTGAGTATTTTGGAGATTGACCCGTGTCAACGAATTCCAGTGGAAAAGCCGGCGGACTGATCGAGGTACGCTCGATCGACTTCATTCCCGACGCCGAGCGCCACGGCGGCCTGCTGAGCCAGTTCACGCTGTGGCTGTCGGCCAACATGCAGATCACCGCCATCGTCACGGGCGCGCTCGCGGTCGTGCTCGGCGGCGACGTGTTCTGGTCGCTGGTCGCGCTGCTGCTCGGCCAGTTCGTCGGCGGCGCGGTGATGGCGCTGCACGGCGCGCAGGGGCCGCAGCTCGGGTTGCCGCAGATGATCTCGAGCCGCGTGCAGTTCGGCGTGTACGGCGCGATGATCCCGATCGTGCTGGTGTGCCTGATGTACATCGGCTTTTCCGCCAGCGGCTCGGTGCTGGCCGGGCAGGCCGTCGCGCAACTGCTGCACGTCGACGACGCGGCCGGCATCCTGCTGTTCGCTGCCGTGATCGTCGTGCTGACCGTGTTCGGCTATCGCGCGATCCATTTCGTCGGCCGGATCGCGAGCGTGATCGGCATCGTCGCGTTCGTCTACATGTTCGCGCAGTTGTTCGCGAACCACGACATCGGCGCGCTGCTCGCGAACCGGCATTTCTCGCTGGCGAGCTTCCTGCTCGCGATGTCGCTGTCCGCGTCGTGGCAGATCGCGTTCGGCCCGTACGTGGCCGACTATTCGCGCTACCTGCCGCGCTCGACGTCGTCGGTCGCGACGTTTGTCGCGGTCGGCCTCGGCTCGGTGATCGGCGCACAGGCGGCGATGGTGTTCGGCGTGTTCGCGGCCGCGTTGGCCGGCAGCCAGTTCGCGCACCATGAGGTGTCGTACATCGTCGGCCTGGGTTCGACGGGCGCCGTGGCCGCGCTCCTGTATTTCAGCATCGCGTTCGGCAAGGTGACGGTGACGGCGCTCAACGCGTACGGCAGCTTCATGTCGATGGCGACGATCGTCAGCGGCTTTCGCGGCAAGGGCGCGGTATCGTCGAAGAGCCGCCTCGTGTACATCTTCGGGATGATCTGCGTGTCGACGCTGATCGCGCTCGCGGGCCGTCATTCGTTCCTGAAGGAATTCACCGCGTTCATCCTGTTCCTGCTCGCGTTCTTCACGCCGTGGAGCGCGATCAACCTGGTCGATTACTACTGCTTCACGCGTTCGCGCTACGACGTGCCGGCGCTGTCCGATCCGGACGGCCGCTATGGCCGCTGGAACGTGATGGCCATCACGATCTACGTGGTCGGCATCCTGGTGCAACTGCCGTTCATGTCGACGCACATCTACACCGGGCCGCTCGTCGATGCGCTCGGCGGCACCGACATCTCGTGGATTCTCGGCCTCGTCGTGCCGGCCGTGCTGTATTACGTCGGTGCCCGCGCGTCGCGACGCAGCATTCCGGAACGCCTGATCCTGCCGCTCGAACGCGGCGAAGTTCACCACTGACCACACGTCTCGCGCATCGGGCCGGCAAGCCGCCGGCCTGAGCGCCGAGCCGGGCGCGGCCTGCGCCGGCTCCGTCAACACGATTCCGTATCCCGCGATACCGGAGCGGCATCACGCCGCGTCCGGCATCGCTTCAATCTCGACCTATTGAATAGTATGACTAAGAAAAATGAAGCGCACGGCAGCGGTTGCCGTGCGCGGCCGGCGCACGCCGGTCTTCGTTTCACGGTGGCGGTCGCCTGCCTCGCGGCTTCGGGTGCTTCGCTCGCGCAGGATGGCGTCACGCTGTATGGCGTGATCGACGAGTTCGCGCAGGTCGTGAATACGGGCAACGGCTATACGGCGGCGATCGACTCGGGCGGGCAGTGGGGCAGCCGGTTCGGCTTGAAGGGCGGCGAGGATATCGGCGGCGGGCAGAAGATCGAGTTCGCGCTGGAAAACGGCTTCAACCCGAACGACGGCTCGCTCGCGAGTGCCGGCACGATGTTCAACCGGCAGGCGTGGGTCGGCATCGCGGGGCAGTGGGGCAAGGTGCGCGCGGGCCGGCAGAACTCGCCGCTGTTCAACGACCAGGGCGGGCAGGATGCGTTCGGCGGCGTCACGCAGGCGTCCGGCATGGACAACCTGACCGTGTTCGCCTTCCGCACGAGCAATACGCTGTCGTACCAGAGCCCGGAGATCGCCGGTTTCCAGGGCGGGCTGTACGTCGGGTTCGGCGAGGCGGGCGGCGTGCGCTCGGCCGGCTCCAGCCGGCAGTTCGACCTGACCTACGAACACGGCCCGTTCGGCGCATTCGTCGCGGGGCAGTGGTTGAAGAACGCCGCGGCCACCACGACCGATCGCACGATCATGGCCGGCGCGTCGTACGCGATCGGCAAGGCCACCGTGTATGGCGGTTTTTCCGCGGTGAAGTGGGCCGACCTCGGGATCGATTCGCGCGTATACGGAGTGTCGGTCAAGTATCAGTTCAATCCTGCCAACATCATCGCGCTCGGTTATGCGTACCTGCACGACCAGTCGTCGCAAGGCAATCATGCGGACCAGCTCGGGCTGATGTACGAATACGACCTGTCGAAGCGCACGAGCTTCTACGGCGCGCTGTCGTACCTGCGCAACCGCAACCAGGCCGGCTACACGCTCGCCGGTGCGGCGAACCCCGGCCTGCCGCTCGCGTACCCGGGCGCGAATGCGCGCGGCGTGCAACTCGGCATCGTGCATCGCTTCTGACGCACGCAACGCGCCGGGCCGCGTGTGCCCGGCGCGTGCACCGGGCGCACCCGCGCCGTCATTTGCCGAGCCGCTCCGCGAGCGAGTAGCGCTGCATGCAGCGCTCCATCGCGTCGAGAAACGCGTGCTCGGCCGCATTCATCTTGCGGTCGCGATGCCACAGCAGGAACACGTCGACGTCGACGAGCCCGTCGTCGGGCGGCAGCAGCCACAGCCGTTGCTGCGCGATGTCGTCGCGCACGATGTGCTCGGGCAGGCAGCCGATCCCGTAGCCCGCGAAGATCAGCCGCCGCACTTCCTCCAGGCTCGGCGACGACGCGACGATGCGCCCCGTGAAACCCTTCTGGTCGCGGAACACGGTGAGTGGCGACAGGCTGTCGCCGATCTGGTCGCTCGTGAACGACACGAAATTCTCCGCGAGCAGGTCGTCCATCCGTAACTGCGTCTGCCCGAACAACCGGTGATGGCGGCCGCAGTAGATCGCATAGCGCTGGCGCAGGAAGCAGCGCATTTCCAGCTTGTCGTGCGGCGTGCGGCACAGGCCGAGCCCGGCCGTGGCCGTCTTCTGCAGCAGCGACGACAGGATGTCCGACGAACGCATCACCTCGATCTGCAGGTCGATACGCGGATACGCGCGATGGAAATCCGCGAGGAACTCGTCGTAGACGGGCGATTCGATGCGGCTCACCGTCAGCAGCCGGATCGAACCGGTCAGATCGGCCGTGCTGTCGTCGATTTCGGTTTCGAGGCGCGAGATGCCGCCGTAGATGTCGCTCGCGATCCGGTACACGGCCTCGCCCGCCGGCGTCGGCGCGAAGTGCGCGCCGCGCCGCTCGATCAGCCGGCGCTCGAGCGTCTCCTCGAGCCGCCGCAACGCCTGGCTCACGGCCGGCTGCGTGACGTGCAGGCGGGCGGCCGCGCGGCTCACGCTGCGCTCCTGCATGATCACCAGGTAAGTGCGCAGCAGGTTCCAGTCGAGACGGTCGTTCAGGAACGGGGCGAGGTCGGGGCGCATCGGGTCTCCGGACGGGCGGCGGGTAAGGCATTAGTTGAATTTATACGGCGAATAATAACTTGAAATTTGACTAATGATTTGCGGTCACCGATAAAGGAGGGGCGCCGCAGCGTGCGGCGCGAGGCCGCGACAGACGGCCGTCATCACGATATTGCGCGCCGCCCCGCCGCGGCGCGCGTCAGGAGCCCGCATGACCCAGTCCCTTCCTTCCGCCCGCCAGCCGGGACGCGCCGCGACGGCCGCGTTCATCGGCACGATGATCGAGTGGTACGACTTCTACATCTACGCGACCGCCGCCGCGCTCGTGTTCGGCGAACTGTATTTCCCGTCGCATGACCGCTTCGTCAGCACGATGGCGTCGTTCGCGACGTTCGCGGTCGGTTTCTTCGCGCGTCCGCTCGGCGGCGTGATCTTCGGCCATCTCGGCGACCGCATCGGCCGCAAGAAGGCGCTGATGACGACGCTGATGATGATGGGCGTCGCGACCGTGTGCGTCGGGCTGCTGCCCGATTATTCGAAGGTCGGCATCCTCGCGCCGGTGTTGCTCGTCGCGCTGCGCGTCGTGCAGGGGATCGCGGTCGGCGGCGAATGGGGCGGCGCGGTGCTGATGGCGGGCGAGCATGCGCCTCAGGGGCGCCGCACGTTTTTCGCGTCGTTCGCGCAGCTCGGCAGCCCGGCCGGGTTGATCCTGTCGTTGATCGCGTTCCGCGCGGTCACGTCGATGGACAAGGCCGATTTCCTCGCATGGGGCTGGCGCCTGCCGTTTCTCGCGAGTTCGGTGCTGCTCGTGGTCGGCATCCTGATCCGGCTCGGCGTGAACGAGTCGCCGGAATTCGCGCGGGTGAAGGAAGCCAACCGCACGGTGAAGCTGCCGGTCGCGGAAGTGTTCCGTTCCGCGTCGGGGCTCGTGCTGCTCTGCATCGGCGCGAACACGATCGGCATCGCGGGCGTCTATTTCACGAACACGTTCATGATCGCGTACACGACGCAGTACGTCGGCGTCTCGCGTTCGCTGATCCTCGACAGCCTGTTCGCGGTCGCGATCATCCAGTTCTTCGCGCAGCCGCTCGCGGCCTGGATCGCCGAGCGTATCGGCGGCGCGCGCTTCCTCAAGCTCGCGGCGCTGCTCGCGATGCTGTCGCCGTATCCGATGTTCATGCTCGTGCAGGGCGGCACGTCCGCGTCGCTGATCGCCGGCATCGCGCTCGCCGTGGTGTGCATGGCGGGCTTCTATTCGGTGATCGCGGGCTTCGTCAGCGACGTGTTTCCCGCGCACGTGCGTTATTCGGCGATCTCGCTCGCCTATCAGATCTGCGGCGCGATCGCGGGTGGCCTGACGCCGCTCGTCGGCACGTGGCTCGCGCATCGCTTCGCGGGCCAGTGGTGGCCGCTCGCGGTGTTCTACACGTGTCTCGCCGGCATTTCGCTGCTCTGCATCGTCGCGCTCGATGCGCGCCGCGCCGCGCAGCCGGCTGCCGCCGAAGCGCTCGGCTCGCATTGACCCTCAACGAACGAATTGATCCGGAATGCATATGAACGATCTGCTGGAAATCGACGGCGCCCGCCTGTGGCAGAGCCTGGCCGACATGGCGCGCGTCGGCGCGACGCCGCGCGGCGGCGTGCGGCGTCTTGCCCTCACCGATGACGACCGGCGCGGGCGCGACCTGTTCGCGCAATGGTGCCGCGACGCGGGGATGACGGTGAGCGTCGACACGGTCGGCAACCTGTTCGCCCGGCGTGACGGCGCCGATGCGCACGCCGCGCCGGTGCTGATCGGCAGCCATCTCGACACGCAGCCCGAAGGCGGCCGCTTCGACGGCGTCTATGGCGTGCTCGCCGCGCTCGAACTCGTGCGCACGCTGAACGACGCCGGCATCGCGACCGACAAGCCGCTCGAGATCGTGTCGTGGACCAACGAGGAAGGCGCGCGCTTCGCGCCCGCGATGCTCGGCTCGGCGGTGTTCACGGGCGCGTTGCCGCTCGACGACGCGCTCGCGAAGCAGGACGCCGACGGCGTCACGCTCGGCGCGGCGCTCGACGCGTGCGGCTATCGCGGCACGCGTGCGACGGGCGGTGCGGTCGACGCGTATTTCGAGGCGCATATCGAACAGGGGCCCGTGCTCGAGGCGAACGGCACGACGATCGGCATCGTCACGGGCGGCCAGGCGATCCGCTGGCTCGACGTGACGGTGACGGGCGTGGCCGCGCACGCGGGCACGACGCCGATGCCGTATCGCAAGGACGCGTATTTCGCGAGCGCGCAGATCGCGCTCGAACTCGAACGGATCGTCGCCGCTTATGCGCCGCGCGGGCTCGCGACGATCGGGCAGGTCGGCATCCGCAACGCGTCGCGCAACACGATTGCCGGCGACCTGACGTTCACGGTCGACCTGCGTCATCACGACGATGCGGAAGTCGATGCGATGGAGCGCGACCTGCGCGACGCCTGCGCACGCGTCGCCGCCGCGCGCGGCGTGCAGGTGGCGGTCGAGACCTGCTGGCGCAGCCCGGCGACGCCGTTCGACCGCGCTTGCGTCGGGCTGGTCGCGCAGGCGGCGGCCGCATTCGGCTACACGCACGAACGGATCGTGAGCGGCGCCGGCCACGACGCGATCCTGCTCGCACGCCGCTTCCCGACCGCGATGGTGTTCATTCCGTGCGTCGACGGCCTGTCGCACAACGAAGCCGAGGATGCGTTGCCCGACGACGTGACGCGCGGCACGAACGTGCTGCTCCATGCGGTGCTGGCGCGGGCCGGCATCGCGGCGCGCGTCGACGCGGCGGCTGCCGCGCACGGCGCCTGATCCGGCGAATCGACGAGGACCCCATGAAAACCTATTTCCATCCCGAACAACTGCTGCACCATCCGCGCAGCTACCTGTCGCGCGGCCAGATGCGCGAACCGCAGGAAGTGCCCGAGCGCGCGGCGCGGCTCGTCGCGGCCGTCCGGTCGCTCGACTTCGACGTGCGCGAGCCGGCCGACCGCGGCACCGCGCCGATCGCGGCCGTGCACGACATGAACTACCTGCGCTTTCTCGAGGACGCGCACCGCGACTGGAAGCAGATGCCCGACGACTGGGGCGACGAAGTGATGTCGAACGTGTTCGTGCGCGATCCGAACCCGCTGCGCGGCGTGCTCGCGAAAGCCGCGCGTTATCTCGCCGACGGCAGTTGCCCGGTGGGCGCGAACACGTGGCGCGCGGCGTACTGGTCCGCGCAGGGCGCGCTGGCGGCCGCGGCCGACGTCAACGACGGCACCCGCGAAGCCTATGCGCTGTGCCGGCCGCCCGGCCATCATGCGCGCCGCGACGCGGCGGGCGGCTTCTGCTACCTGAACAACGCGGCGATTGCCGCGCAGGCGCTGCTCGGCCGCCATCGCCGCGTCGCGATCCTCGATACCGACATGCATCACGGGCAGGGCGTGCAGGAGATTTTCTACGGCCGCGACGATGTGCTGTACGTGTCGATCCACGGCGACCCGACCAACTTCTACCCGGTCGTCGCTGGTTACGAGGAAGAGACGGGGACGGGCGCCGGCGACGGCTTCAACCTCAACCTGCCGATGCCGCACGGCGCGCCCGAGTCGACGTTCTTCGAGCGGCTCGACGACGCGCTGCGCGCGCTCGACCGGTTCCAGCCCGATGCGCTCGTGCTCGCGCTCGGCTTCGACATCTACAAGGACGACCCGCAGTCGCAGGTGGCGGTCACGACCGACGGGTTCGGGCGGCTCGGCGGTGCGATCGGCGCGCTCGGGTTGCCGACGGTGATCGTGCAGGAGGGCGGTTATCACCTCGCGAGTCTCGACGCGAACGCGCGCGCGTTTTTCGGCGGGTTTGCCGCGGGGCGCTGACTGAACCGTCGGAACCGGATTGCACGCTGAAAATGACAACGGCCGCATTGCGCGGCCGTAAAAATGCATGCGGAACGAGCCCGGGCAGTCCGGGCGTTGCGTGCCCTTATGAATTCGCGGCGGCCGGCGAGCGGCGGCGCTGCGTGACCTGCAGCATCACGAGTGCGAGCCCGGCGGCGGCGATCAGCGCGCCGACGAGCGGCACCGCCGCGTAGCCGAACCCGGCCGAGATCGCCGCCCCGCCGGCGGCGGCGCCGACCGCGTTGCCGAGGTTGAACGCGCCGATGTTGACGGCCGACGCGAGGCCCGGCGCTTCGTGGGCCGCACGCATCACGCGCATCTGCAGCGGCGGCACGACCGCGAACGTCGCGATCCCCCAGACCAGCAGCGTGACGCCGGCGCCCGCATGGGTGGTGGCGAGCAGCGGGAACGCGGCCATCGTCGCGATCAGCAGCAACAGGAAGCCGATCAGCGTGCCGTCGAGCGAGCGGTCGGCCAGACGGCCGCCCGCGATGTTGCCGATCGAGAAGCCGACGCCGATCAGCACCAGCATCGCGGTCACGAAGCCGGGCGTCGCGCCCGTCAAGTGTTCGAGCGTCGGTGCGACGTACGTATAGAGCGTGAACATCGCGCCGGCGCCGAGCACCGTCGTCCCGAGCGCGCCGAGCACGACCGGGCGCGTCAGCACGGACAACTCGGCACGCAGGTCGGGCATCTTGCCGGCTTCACCCTTCGGCAGCGCGGCGAACAGGCCGGCGATCGCGATCAGGCCAAGGCCGGCAGTCGCCGCGAACGACATGCGCCAGCCGATGATCTGGCCGAGCCAGGTCGCGGCCGGCACGCCGCCGACGTTCGCGATCGTCAGGCCCATGAACATCGTTGCGACCGCGCTGGCCTGCTTTTCGCGCGGCACGAGGCTTGCCGCGACCACCGAGCCGAGCCCGAAGAACGCGCCGTGGTTGAGGCTCGTCACGAGGCGGGCGAGCAGCAGCGTCGTGTAGTCCGGTGCGACGGCCGACAGCAGGTTGCCGATCGTGAAGATCGACATCAGCGCGATCAGCGCGGAGCGGCGCGACCAGCGCGCGAGCAGCAGCGTCATCAGCGGCGCGCCGACCATCACGCCGATCGCATACGCGCTGATCAGCATGCCGGCTTGCGGAATCGATACGTGCACGCCGTCGGCGATCACGGGCAGCAGGCCCATCGGCGAGAACTCGGTCGTGCCGATGCCGAACGCGCCGGCGGCGAGCGCCAGCAGCGGCAGCGTGGCGCTGCCGCCGGGGCGGGACGGAGAGGAAGTCGTGGTGTTCACGCAGTGGGCTCCTTGTAAGCGGGGAACAACGGCACGAAGCCATTGAGGACAGCGCGAAGTGTGCCTGCATTACTTTTGCGGAAAAAGCCGCATCCGGACGAAATTATCTTGATTTCATGTCAACAATGCAGCGGCGGCGCGATGCGCGTGGCGTGACGCGTGAGCGGGGCTTCGGCGGGACAGGCGAACGGCGGGGATTTTTCGAAAGATCTTCGTTAAGCATGAGACCGCGATTTCCGGACAGGCAGCGGTGGCTCGGGCGCTTCGTCGTCGCCGGGCGAGTTGGCCTGCGCGACGCTCGGGAAGGCGTCCGGCGGCTGGGGCGGCGACATGCGGCTGCGTGGTCGGCACGCATGGCTTCGAGATAGAGGATGGCGTGCAGCCCGCGTCGCGAAATGGCCGGAAACGCTTCGCTACAACGCGCATCGACAAAAAAGCCCCGACCACAGGGGGACCATGGCCGGGGCGGAAACGCATCCTCTCTTTGGCACGAGGGTTGGATGCGCGCGCAGTATATTTCGGGCCATGACGATTCGAACCGGTGTTAAACGGCCGTTTTTGGTGTCAATTTGAAGATTGCGATGTCGTCGCGTCGGCTGTCGGTGTTCTGAAAGATTCTTCGATGACACGGCGGTGTCATTCCGTGTGCAAAAGCATCGAAACCGACGAGATCGCGGAGCGGATTTTCCGTACGTCGCGTTTGGCGGCGCCAGTCGCATCGACCGATTCTGCGCCGCTGCGTCCGGCCCGCGTTCAGCCCGGTTCGCCGGCCGCATCGCGGACCGCCGCGAGAAACCGCGCGACGACGGGCGACGGCGCCGCCGCCGCGCCGTCGAACACGAACTCGATGTCGAAGCGGCTCGCAAGCTCGTCGAGCGCGACGAGCCGGACCGTGCGCGGGCAGGTCGGCGACGCGCTTTCCGGCACGAACGCGCAGCCCATGCCGGCCGCGACGAGGCCGATCAGCGTCGGGATGTCGCTGCCGACCTGCGCGATGCGCGGCGTGAAACCGGCCTGCTGGCACTGCGTCATCAGGAACCGGTGGTGCGCGGCGGAGCGCTGCGCATCGAACCACACTAACGGGGCGTCGGCGACATCGGCCAGCGTGCGCGGCGCGACGAAGCGGCCGCCCGGCGGCGCGGGCATCGCGAGCACGAAGCGGTCGCTCAGCAGCCGCACACCCGTCAGGTGCGGCGCTTCCTCGCGACGCCACGCCATGATCCCGGCGTCGAGCTGACCGCGCATCAGCGCGCTCGCCTGTTCGGCCGACAGCATCGGCGCGATCGACAGTTTCACGTCCGGGCACGCATCGCGAAACGTCTTGAGGACGTTCGCGACGATCGGCAACGGCAGGCAGTTCGGCAGCGCGCCGAGCCGCAGTTCGCCGAGCTGGCCGGCCGCGCTGCGCAACGCGCGTTCGCGGCTGTCCTGCAGCATGGCGAGCAGGCCGGTCGCATCCTGCAGGAAGCTCGTGCCGGCCGCCGTGAGCGTGACGCCGGTCGCGCGACGGATCAGCAGCGGCGTGCCGATCGCATCCTCGAGCTCGCGGATCTGCCGCGACAGCGCGGGCTGCACGATGCCGGCCGCGCGGGCGCCGGCCATCACGCTGCCGGCCTGGGCGACGGCGACGAAGTAGCGCAGGTGACGCAGTTCGATCTGGCGCATGTGGTGTCGGTGCGGTCGGGTAGATATGCCTGTGAAGCATAGCAGACACCATTCGATGGTATTGGAAAGCATGACCGGCCTGCCGTACGATGACCTTCGTTGCTCCCGCGCTTCGTCGTGCGCCGCATGCGTTTCCTTCTTTCCCACTGCGTTCCGTCCCATGCCGCTTCATATCCCGACCCCCTATATCCGTTCGCACATCGCGTCCCGCCGGCTCGGCAAAACCATCCGGCTGAAGCTCGATGCGTTGCAGCCGTCGGGCTCGTTCAAGCTGCGCGGCATCGGCGCCGTCTGCGAGGCGCGTCATGCAGACGGCGCCCGGCGGTTCGTGTCGTCGTCGGGCGGGAACGCGGGCATCGCGGTCGCGTATTGCGGCCGCGAGCTCGGCGTGCCGGTGCGCGTCGTCGTACCGGAAAGCGCGTCGGCCCGGGCGCGCGAGCTGATCCGCGTCGAAGGCGCGGAACTCGTCGTGCACGGGGCAAGCTGGGCCGAGGCGAATGCGTTCGCGCAGTCGACGCTCGACGAGCACGACGCGTTCGTGCATCCGTTCGACGACCGCGTGCTGTGGCAGGGGCACGCGACGATGATCGACGAGATGGCGGCCGTCGGCCCGAAGCCCGACGCGATCGTGCTCGCGGTCGGCGGCGGCGGTCTGCTGTGCGGCGTGCTGGAAGGGCTGGCGCGCAACGGCTGGCACGACGTGCCCGTCGTTGCGGCTGAAACGGCAGGCGCCGACTGCTATGCGCGCTCGGTCGCGCAGGGGCGTCCAGTCGAATTGCCGGCCATCGCGAGCATCGCGACGTCGTTGGGCGCGAAGCGGCCGTGCGACGCGGCGGTCGAATGGGCGACGCGCCACGCGATCCATCCGGTCGTCGTGTCCGATGCCGACGCGGTGGCCGCGTCGCTGCGGTTTGTCGATGAACACCGGATCGTCGTCGAGCCCGCGTGCGGCGCGGCGTTGGCCGCGCTGGAGCGGCCGGTGCCGGTGCTTGCGTCGGCGTCCGACCTCGCCGTGATCGTCTGCGGCGGCGTGACCGCGACCGTCGAGCATCTGCAGACGCTGCGCGCGACGTTGCGGTAGGTGAGGGCGCCGGCAAGCAATGCAGTCGCGAGACGGCGGGTCGCCCGAGATTTCGCGTTTGGTGGCGGCGGGTTTGGGCGCTTGCGTGGTCAACCGCGACGCGTCGACGTTGCGTGCCCGCCGATCTCGCGCGGCCACGTGTCGGCCTGCGCACGGCTGGATAGGCGGGAACGACTCCCGGGAAGGATGCGGCGGGGGACGTACCGGCGCGCTCCGCCCGCCTATGGGCAGGCGCGACGGTTGGGGCGCGTAGTCAGTTCGCGGCGGGTGCGCTCGCGCCGGACGGTGTGGACGATGCGACCGGGTTGGCGGCAGCCGGCGCAGGCGATGCGCTCGATGGTGCCGGTGCCGGTGCGGACGCGGAGGCGGGTGCCGATGCCGCCGACGAAGGCGCGGACGCAGTGGATGACGGAGTGGCGGTGGCCGGCCGTGCGGCCGGACCCGCGGCAGACGCGGGCGCGGAAACCGGCGCGGCCGTCGAGCCGGAGGTCGACGAGGGTGCCGGCGCGGTTGCCGGACCCGAAGGCGGCACGGGCGCCGAAGCCGGTGCCGCAGCCGACGCGGGAGCCGGAGCCGGAGCCGATACAGGTGCCGAGCCCGTAGCCGAAGCCGGCGCAGGTGAGGAAGCCGCCGCAGGCGCCACACCCGAGGCCGGCACCGGCCCGGACGCCGCCGGCGCGGCAGCGCGCATCGCCGCCGGCACCGCGACGGCCGATGCCGCGGCCGGCACGGCATTCGCGCCCGACCCGGGCGTGACACCCGGCACCGAAAGCGGCACCGGCGCCGCGGGCGGCGTCGGCACGACCGGCGTCGTCATTTTCATCGGTTCGCCTTGCGGCGTCGGCGCGGGTTCGGGCAGCGGCGCGACGGGCTCCTTCTCGGCGGCCTTCACGGTCGCGCGGTCGCGCCGCGCCGGGTCGATCTTCAGGAAATGCTCGACGAGATTGAAGAACCGCTCGTAGAACACGCCGGCGGGAATCGTCTCGCTGGCGGTCTTGACGAGCGCATCGTCGCTCGAGCCGATCGGCAGCGACAGCGAGCCGAACACGCTGAGGCCGACGCTGGCCGACGTATTCGACTTCTTCAGCGTGTAGCGGTCCTGCACCGCGTTCACGTACGCGATGCTCGACGAGCCGTCCGCGTTCGCGTCCGCGCACACGACGTGAAACTCGATCACGACGTGCATGTCGTTGCTCGGCTGGAAATTCTTGCTGCCGTCGACCGCGTCGTTGCGCGACGACGACACCACGTAGCCCTGGCTCAGCAGCGCGCGCCGCGCGGCCTCGCAGGCCGCGTCGGATTTCGAGTGGAACGTATGCGCATACGGGCTGCTCGTCGCGTCGAACTGTTCCTGCTGGTAGATCGGCTTGGGCGGCGACGAGCATGCCGCCAGCACGGTCGCGGCCGCGAGCGCGCACGAAACGGAAAACAGGCGAAATCGGTTGTGCATGGCGTCTTTCAGAAGGCTCGGCGAGAGGCGGCGCAAGGGCGGTGCCTGGATGGCGCGCGCGTGCACATCTCGTATGGCCGGGGCGACATTATAGTTTCGTTTGATGTCGCGCTCGCTTCAGCCGGCCGGCGCGCCGCGCGCCGCGGCCAGCAATTGCGCCGTCAGCGGATGGTGTTCGCCGCGCCGGGAGCGGATCGCGTGGATCTCCTCGGTCACGTCGCCCGCGCGCCCGAGCCGCCTGAGCCCGCGCAGCAGCGACGCATCGTTCGCGCCGAGTTCGCTCAGCGCAAACACGCCGAGGCCGCGCGCCGCGAACACGGCCATCAGCGCGCTGTCCTCGAACTCGCCGGCCACGCGCGGCACGATCCGCTCGCTTTCCAGCCACCCGTCGAGGCGCGCGCGCAACGCGGAATGCGCGGTCGGCAGCAGCACGGGCAGCTCGGCCAGGCACTGCGGAAAGCGCTGCCGCGCGGCCGGCGTGACGAGTGCCGCGGGCCCGTACCAGTCGACTGGCGACGCCACGAGCCGCTCGCTCGTCACGCGCAGGTTCGACCCGGACGGCGCGCCCTGGCCGGCCAGCACGAGATCCAGATGATGCAGCGCGAGCTCCGCGAGCAGCGCGTCGTGCTCGCCCTCGTGGCACAGCAGCCGCAGCGTCGGCGTATCGAGCACCGGGGCCAGGAGCGCGTGCGCGGCGAGCTTGGAGATGCCGTCCGCGAGGCCGACCGCGAGCCGCACGGTCGGCTGGCTGGCCGCCGCGCGCACGTCGTCGGGAATCAGCCGGCCCATCTCGAAGATGACTTCCGCGCGCGCGAACGCGGCCTGCCCGGCGTCGGTCATCGCCACGCCGCGCCCGGCCGGGCGCAACAACTGGTGCCCGAGCGATTTCTCCAGCTCGCGCACCTGCGCGCTGATCGTCTGCACGGCCATGTCCAGCCGGGCGGCGGCGCGTGCGAAGCCGCCTTCCTTCACGACGACCCAGAAATAGTACAGATGTCGAAAATTCAGCATCGTAGCGGGGACATATCGAAAAAACCGAACCTGAAATCAGATTCTCTCTGATTTTTTCGAAGTGTGGGGCGGCATATCATCAGGCTTTCCACTTTCGTATCGGCCCTCCCATGGACTACCTGCTGACGCTTGCCACCGACCCCGCCGTCTGGGCCGCGCTCCTGACGCTCGTCGTGATGGAAGTCGTGCTCGGCATCGACAACCTGATCTTCATCTCGATCCTCAGCAACAAGCTGCCCGAAGCGCAGCGCGCACGCACGCAGCGCCTCGGCATCGGGCTCGCGCTGGTGATGCGCCTGGCGCTGCTGGGCAGCGTCGCGTGGATCGCGAGCCTGACCGAACCCGTGTTCACGCTGTTCGACCATGCGTTCTCGTGGCGCGACATGATCCTGCTGTCGGGCGGCCTGTTCCTCGTGTGGAAGGCGACCACCGAAATCCATCACCACGTGTCGCACGACGGCGACGCCGCGGGCGGGGCGGCCGGCGCGGCCGGCCTGACGGTATGGGCCGCGATCGGCCAGATCGTGATGCTCGACATCGTGTTCTCGATCGACAGCATCGTGACCGCGATCGGCATGACCGAGCACGTTCCGATCATGTTCGTCGCCGTGATCGTCGCCGTGACCGTGATGCTGTTCGCCGCGCAGCCGCTCGCGCGCTTCATCGACCGCAACCCGACGATCGTGATGCTCGCGCTGTCGTTCTTGGTCGTGATCGGCATGACGCTGATCGCCGAAGGGTTCGGGTCGCACGTGCCGAAGGGCTACATCTATGCGGCGATGGCGTTCTCGGCGTTCGTCGAGGGCATGAACATGCTGGCGCGGCGCGCGAAGGCGAAGCGGGCGGCGCACGCGGCACGCGACTGAGCCGGCGCGCGTGACGCCGGCCGCTGCGGCGGCCGGTTCGCGCGCCTCATACGGAATCCGGATGAAATTCGCACGGAAAGGAGAAGCGCGATGAAATGTCCTGTCTGCAAGACGCCCGACCTGCTGATGGCCGAGCGCCAGTCGATCGAGATCGACTACTGTCCGACCTGCCGCGGCGTGTGGCTCGATCGCGGCGAACTCGACAAGCTGATCGCCCGGGAAACCGGCGACGCGCCGGTACGTCGCGACGCCGCGCCCGCACAACACGATACGCATGCGCAGCGCGGCCGTGACGATGGCTGGGGGCGCGATGGTCGCTCGTACGACGAGCGTGACCGGCATGACGGCCGGCGTCGCAAGAAGTCGGTGTTCGACCTGTTCGATTTCGATTGAAGCGGGCGTCCGCGCGCGTGAACGCGCGCGGCCCGATGCAAGAAAGCCCCGCCGGCAGCGCGCCGGACGGGGCTTTTTCATGCGCGTCGCGTCAGGACACGCATCGGCACTTACGCGTTGCCGGCCGTCACGTCGATGCGGCGCGGACGCGTTTGCTCGCGGCGCGGGATCGTCAGCGTCAGCACGCCGTCGCGCAGGTTCGCGTCGATCCGCGACGTGTCGAGGTCGGCGCTCAGCACGAAGGATCGCGCATAGCGCGTCGCGCGCACTTCCGCATGTCGCACGCGCAGGTCGGCCGGTGTGTCGATGTGCGTCGTGGCTTCGATCGTCAGCGTCGTGTCGTGCACCTTCACGTCGAGATTCTCGCGCGGCACGCCCGGCAGGTCGGCGCGCAGCGTGACGCCGCGTTGATCCTCGACGATGTCGACGGACGGGATGATCGCGGGCCGGCGCGCGGCTTCGGCAGCCGCGGGGTGAACGGTGTCGGTTTGGCGTTCGGCCAGGGTCGGGTTCGTGTTCATGTCGATATCCTGAAGATTACTGAATGGTGATCGCGCGCGGCTTCGCCGCTTCGCGCCGGCCGACGCGAATCAGCAGGCAGCCGTTTTCATAGCGGGCGCTGACCTGGTCGGGGTCCGCGTCGCGCGGCAGTTCGACCACACGGCGGAACGCGCCGTGAAAGCGCTCCTGCGCATACGTGCGCACGTCGTCGCCTTCGCGCGGCGCCGGCTTGCGTTCGCCGCTGATCGTCAGCAGATCCTTGTCGATCGACACGTCGAAGTCGGCCGCGGCCATGCCGGGCGCGAACGCGACGATCTCGATCGCGTCGTCGGTGGCGCCGACGTTGAGCGCGGGAAACGCGCCGGGGCGCACCGCGCGGATGCCGGACGGGCGTTCGCCGAGCAGGCTCGCCATCTGCCGCTGCACGCGGGCGAATTCGTCGAACAGATCGTGGCCGAAATGGATACCGCTCATGTTGGTCCTCCTGAACAGGGAACGCGGGAGACGTGACGGCGCGACGCCTGCGGCGGGCGCGACGGGTGGCTCCACTGGGTCGATACGGGGGCGGTGCGTGGTAGTCGGCACTGCCCGACGACGCTTAATTAGTGGCCGCCGTCGCGCATTTCAAGAGGGCATCCGCAATCGGCGTCGACGCAAGTGAGCGGGATTCGATGCGACAATCGCTGCGGCATATCTGCAGACCAACGACACGGGACAACCATGGACATTCGACGTATCGCGATCGTCGGCGCCGGCGTGATCGGCGCGAGCTGGACCGCTTTCTACCTGACGCAGGGTTTCGACGTCGTCGTGACCGACCCGGCGCCGCAAGCCGACGCGCGGCTGCGCGACGCGCTGGCCGCGTTCCTCGGCGAGCGGGCCGCCGAACTTGCCGCGCGGCTGTCGTTCGACGCCGATCTCCTGCGGGCGCTCGACGGCGTCGACTTCGTGCAGGAGAACGGCCCCGAGCGACTCGACCTGAAGCGTGCGCTCTATCGCCAGATGGACGACGTGCTGCCCGCGCACGTGCCGATCGCGTCGAGCTCGTCGGGCCTGAAGATGTCCGACATCCAGACCGCGTGCGCGAAGCATCCGGAACGCTGCCTGATCGCACATCCGTTCAATCCGCCGCATCTGATCCCGCTCGTCGAGCTGGTCGGCGGCGATGCGACCGGCCAGGACGTGATCGCGCGCGTGAAGCAGTTCTACGATGCGCTCGGCAAGCAGACCATCGTCCTCAACAAGGAAATGACGGGCCACGTCGCGAACCGGCTCGCGGCCGCGCTGTTCCGCGAGGTGTATCACCTCGTCGGCGAAGGCGTCGTGAGCGTCGCCGATGCGGACAAGGCCGTCGCGTGGGGCCCCGGCCTGCGCTGGGGGCTGATGGGGCAGTGCCTGACCTATCACCTCGGCGGCGGCGCGGGCGGGATCGCGCACTTCCTCGAACACCTGTCGGGGCCGATCACGAGCTGGTGGGACGACCTCGGCGCGCCTTCGTTCGATCCGGAAGTCGATCGCAAGCTGAACGACGAGCTGCGCGCGATCCAGGGCGAGCGCTCGATGCAGGAACTGGCGGCGGAGCGCGACCGGTTGCTCGTCGAACTGATCGACGCGCGGCGCCGCAGCTTCCTGCCCTGATCCGGCGCGCCGGCTATTGCTGCGACGTCGATTGCGGAGCGGACGGCGTCTGCGCCAGCCAGCCGGGGTTCGTGGCCTGCACGAGTTCACGGTTGCGCGCGCGGGTCGCGGCGTTCGGCGGGTAGTTGCCGTCGTTCGTCGGCAGTTCGCCGTCGAGATAGGCCTGCTTGAGCTGGTCGATGACTTCCGCGCGCGTCAGGCCCGGTGCGGGGGCCGCCGCATCGGTCTGGGCAAAGGCGGGGGACAGCAGCGCGGCTGCAGCAGTCGCGACGGCGAATCGCAGGACGTTCTTCATGGCGGGCTCCGATCAAGGGGACGGGTACCGGTGGCGCGCGGCGCGATACCGTGCGTTCCGATGGGGCCCATTGTCGCGAGCGGGTGCTGCGCGGACGATGACGCGTTCCGGGCAAAGCTGTCAGGTGCGGCGGGCGCACCCGTGCGGTGCGCGCGGCGGCGCTACAACTCGGCCGCCGCGGTGATCAGCGTGGCTTCGAGCGCGAGCGTCGAACGCGACGCGGCCGCCGGGCGGTCGATCACGTATTCGAGTTCGCCGAGTTCCGGCAGCCCCGCCTCGAGCCGCGCGAGCCCGGCCGGGATCACGTAGCCGGCGAACGCGCTGACGCCGAGCCCCGCGCTCGCGGCCGCCCGCAATACCGCGATGCTGCTGCTCACGACGGCGATCCGGTACGGTCGCCCGACGGCCTCGAGCGATTCGAGCACGCGGCGGCGCGACACGCTCGGCTCCGGATGCATCGCGAGCGGCAGCACGGCCTCGTGGCCGGTGATCCGCGAATCGGGGCCGGTGCACCAGTACAGCGGTTCGCTGCGGATCACGCGGCCGCGCCGGCTGCCGGCGATGCGTTTCGCGAACACGAGATCGTGCCGGCCTTCGTCGAGCGCGTCGAACAGGTCGCCCGACAGCCCGGTCGAGATCGCGAGCTCGACGTCCGGGTTGCGCTGCACGAAGCTCGCGAGCGCGGCCGTCAGGTGCGCCGACGCGAAATCCTCCGACATCGCGAGCCGCACCTTGCCCGACAGCGGCGGCCCGCATACCGACGTGACGGCCTCGTCCATCAGTTCGAGGATGCGCACCGCGTAGCGGAACAGCGCGTCGCCGTGCTGCGACAGGTGCACGTTGCGCGTGTCGCGCTCGAACAGCGGCCGGTCGAGCAGCTCCTCGAGGCGGCGGATATGCTGGCTGACGGTCGATTGCGACAGGTTCACGCGCTCGGACGCGGCGGTGAAGCTGCCGGACTGGGCGACGGCGACGAAACTGCGCAGCAGCTCGGGCGGTAACGGACGCATTGCTAAATCCACTGAATCGGTTTCGACAACTTCATAAATGGCCGGATTTTGCGGCGCTAGTATCGGATCACGCGCCAGTGCGGCCTCCGCGAACGAGGGCGCCGGGCGCGTAGCCCGTGTCGCGCCGCCGGCTGCTTCGGTCAGTCTAAGCCATCCGGCGTCCGGCCCGAAACCGCATCATCCCATCGACCCCGAGAACGTGCTCGCACGACGAGCCGCCGGGCCGCGGCGCCCCGCCGCAGGAGACAGACAGTCCGCCCGGGATCGGCGTGCGGGCCTGACTCCCGCACGCGTCAGGCGCCCGTCACGAAGAGACTGGAGACGACTCATGATCATCTACGGAACCGCGCTGCTGGCGTTCTGCCACCTGGCCGGACTGTTCCTCGGCGACCTGCTCGGCAGCGCGATCGGCGTGAAGACCAACGTCGGCGGCGTCGGCATCGCGATGCTGCTGCTGATCTGCCTGCGCTTGTGGCTGCACCGGCGCGGCTGGCTGCCGAAGGAGACCGAGGCCGGCGTCGGTTTCTGGGGCGCGATGTACATCCCGGTCGTCGTCGCGATGGCCGCGAACCAGAACGTCGTCGCCGCGCTGAAGGGCGGCCCGGTCGCGCTGCTGGCCGCCGTCGGCGCGGTCGCGATCTGCGCCTGCTGCATCGCGGTACTCGCGCGCACGGGGCGCGACGACACGGCCTTCGCGGGCGTGCCGCAATTCGAAGAACAATAACGGAGGCCGCCATGCTGCAGATGCTCGAAAAAACCGTCGCCCACAACGGGCTCGTCGCGTCGTTCGCGCTGGTCGGCCTGATCATGTGGCTGTCGTCGATCGCGTCGCGCAAGCTCACGTTCGGCCGCGTGCACGGCTCGGCGATCGCGATCGTCATCGGTCTCGTGCTCGCCTACGTCGGCGGCGGATTCACCGGCGGCGAGAAGGGGCTGGCCGACGTCAAGCTGTTCGCCGGCATCGGCCTGATGGGCGGCGCGATGCTGCGCGATTTCGCGATCGTCGCGACCGCGTTCGAAGTGCAGCCGACCGAGGCGCGCAAGGCCGGGCTCGTCGGCGTCGTGTCGCTGCTGCTCGGCACCGTGCTGCCGTTCATCGTCGGCGCCTGCATCGCGCGCGCATTCGGCTACACCGACGCGGTCAGCATGACGACGATCGGCGCGGGCGCCGTCACCTACATCGTCGGGCCCGTCACCGGCGCGGCGATCGGCGCGAGTTCCGACGTGATCGCGCTCAGCATCGCGACCGGGCTCGTGAAGGCGATCATCGTGATGGTCGGCACGCCGGTCGCGGCCAACTTCATGGGCCTGAAGACGCCGCGCTCCGCGATGATCTTCGGCGGGCTGGCCGGCACCGTCAGCGGCGTGAGCGCGGGCCTTGCCGCGACGGATCGCCGGCTCGTCCCGTACGGCGCGCTGGTCGCCACGTTCCATACCGGCATCGGCTGCCTGCTCGGGCCGTCGCTGCTGTTCTTCACGACGCGCGCGCTGGTCGGCGGGTAGGGCGATGCGACGCGGTCCGCGTGCGGGCCGCCCATCCATCGCGGCGTCCTCTGAGTCGCATTCTGCAACTTCATCAATCGACAGCGGCGCCAGGCTTAGAATGCCGCTGAACCCTCGAAGCGGAGAACTGTTCATGACGGGATGGAATCACGCGCGGCAGGCGCGCGATGCACGCCTCGCGGCCGGCGCGGCTTACGCGCAAGGCAAGCGGGTCGATGCGCGCGACACCGTCGCGCTGCTCGAAGCGGTGCTGCGGCCCGGCGACCGCGTGTGCCTCGAAGGCGACAACCAGAAGCAGGCCGACCTGCTCGCGACGGCGCTCGCCGACGTCGACAGCGCGAAGATCCACGACCTGCACATGGTGCAGTCGGGCGTCGTGCTGCCCGAGCATCTCGACGTGTTCGAGCGCGGCATCGCGAAGCGGCTCGACTTCGCGTATTCGGGCCCGCAGTCGCAACGCATCGCGAAGCTGCTGTTCGGCGGCAAGATCGCGCTCGGCGCGGTGCATACCTATCTCGAACTGTTCGCCCGCTACTTCATCGACCTCACGCCGCAAGTCGCGCTGATCGCGGCCGTGAGCGCCGACGCCGACGGCAACCTGTACACGGGCCCGAACACCGAGGACACGCCGACCGTCGTCGAGGCCACCGCCTTCAAGGACGGCATCGTGATCGCGCAGGTCGACCGCATCGTCGACAAGGTGCCGCGCGTCGACATCCCGGGCGATCGCGTGCATTTCGTCGTCGAGGCCGGCCGGCCGTTCTACGTCGAGCCGCTGTTCACGCGCGATCCGGCCGCGATCACCGAAACGCAGATCCTCACCGCGATGCTCGCGATCAAGGGCATCTACGAGCCGTACGGGATCAGGCGCCTGAACCACGGGATCGGCTTCAACACGGCCGCGATCGAGCTGCTGCTGCCGACCTACGGCGAAAAGCTCGGGCTGAAGGGCAAGGTCTGCACGCACTGGGCGCTCAACCCGCATCCGACGCTGATTCCCGCGATCGAATCGGGCTGGGTCGAGCAGATCCACTGCTTCGGTTCCGAGGTCGGGATGGACGACTACATCCGCGCGCGCTCCGACGTGTGGTTCACGGGCCCCGACGGGTCGCTGCGCTCGAACCGCGCGTTCTGCCAGACGGCCGGCCTCTATGCGTGCGACATGTTCATCGGCTCGACGCTGCAGATCGACCTGTCCGGCCACTCGTCGACGGTCACGGCCGAGCGGATCGCCGGCTTCGGCGGCGCGCCGAACATGGGCAGCGACGCGCGCGGCCGGCGCCATCCGAGCGAGCCGTGGCTGAAGGCCGGCGCGGAAGCCGACCCCGACACGCCGGCGGCGCTGCGGCGCGGCCGCAAGCTGGTCGTGCAGATCGGCGAGACGTTCGGCGACAAGAACGTGCCGATGTTCGTCGAGAAGCTCGACGCGCTGAAGCTCGCGGACAAGCTGCAGCTCGACCTCGCGCCGATCATGGTCTATGGCGACGACGTCACGCACATCGTCACCGAGGAAGGGATCGCGAACCTGCTGATGTGCCGCGACAAGGACGAACGCGAGCACGCGATCCGCGGCGTCGCCGGCTATACCGACGTCGGCCGCGGCCGCGACCGGAAGATGGTCGAGCGGCTGCGCGAGCGCGGCGTGATCCGCCGCCCGGAGGATCTCGGCATCGATCCGCTCGACGCCGACCGCCGCTGGCTCGCCGCGCGGTCGATCAAGGATCTGGTGCACTGGTCGGGCGGGCTCTATGCGCCGCCGGCCCGGTTCCGCAACTGGTGAGGAAGAGGGCATGGAACAGTTGAACTATCGCTTCACCGCGCGCGAACGCGCGAAGGGCGAGCAGGCCGCGGCGCTCGTCGGCGTGGTCGCGTCCGGCAATCTCGAGGTGCTCGTCGAGCGCGTGCTGCCGGGCAACGAATGCGAGATCGACATCCGCACCGCGGCCGTCGGTTTCGGCGCGGTCTGGCAGGCGGTCGTATCGGATTTCGTCGAACGGCGTACGCCGGGCGGCCTGAAGCTGTCGATCAACGACGGCGGCGCGCGGCCCGACATGGTGTCGCTGCGGCTCGCGCAGGCCGTGCGCGCGATCGAGGGGGACGCACGATGAGCGACGTGATCCACGACGCACCGGCGTTCGTCGCGAACGCGGCGAGCTGGTACGAAGCGTCCGCGCGACAGCGCATCGACGGGCTGCTCGACGCAGGCAGTTTCACGGAATTCCTCGGGCCGGCCGAGCGCGTGACGAGCCCGCACCTGCCGCTGTTCGCGCTGCCGCAGCAGTTCGACGACGGGATGGTGGTCGGGCACGGCCGGCTCGACGGCCGGCCCGTGTTCGTCGCCGCGCAGGAGGGCCGTTTCATGGGCGGCGCGTTCGGCGAAGTGCACGGCGCGAAACTCACCGGGTTGCTGCGCGCCGCGCGCGAAGTCGGCAAGCCGGTGCTGATCCTGTTCGATACGGGCGGCGTGCGGCTGCAGGAAGCGAATGCGGGCGAGCTCGCGATCGCCGAGATCATGCGCGCGCTCGTCGACGCGCGGGCCGCCGGCGTGCCGGTGATCGGGCTGATCGGCGGGCGCGCGGGCTGCTACGGCGGCGGCGGATTGCTCGCCGCGTGCTGTTCGGCGCTCGCGGTGTCGGAGCAGGGGCGCATCAGCGTGTCGGGTCCCGAAGTGATCGAGACCAATCGCGGCGTCGAGGAATTCGACTCGAAGGATCGCGCGCTGATCTGGCGCACGATGGGTGGCAAGCATCGGCGCTTGATCGGCGGCGCCGATCGCTACGTGGCCGATACGCCGGACGCGTTTCGCGCGGCCGCGCTCGATCTGATCGGCCGCGCGCCGACGTTCGATGCGGCGATGCTGCGCGCGGAACAGGCGCGTCTCGAAGCGCGGGTCGAACGGTTCGGCGGCTGCAACGATGCGCTCGACGTGTGGCGTGCGCTCGGGGCCGGTCGGCCCGAAGCGATTCCCGGAATGTCCGACGATGAATTCGCGAAGCTGGCCGATCAACTGCAGGAGCCCCAGCATGACGCTCGATGAAGTACTGAACTCGCTGTTTCCCGCCGGCCATTCGATTGCGCGCAATGGCGGCTTGCTGACGGGCCACGCGGCATTGGCCGGCACGCGCGTCGACGTGATCGGCGTGGCCGACCGCCTGCCGTTCGGCATCGACGAGGCGCTGACGCTCGCGTCGTGCGTGCTCGACACGATCGCGCGTGGCGGCGACACGCCGATCCTCGTGCTGGTCGACAGCGACAGCCAGCGGATGAGCAAGCGTGACGAACTGCTCGGCCTGAACGAAGGGCTGTCGCATCTCGCGAAGTGCCTGATGCATGCGGATCTCGCCGGGCACCGGACGATCGGCGTGCTGTACGGCCACACGGCCGCCGGCGCGTTCATCGCGACCGCGCTCGCGACGCGCACGCTGCTCGCGGTGCCGGGCGCCGAGCCGGAGGTGATGGACCTGCCGTCGATGTCGCGCGTGACCAAGCTGCCGATCGACGTGCTGAAGGAGATGGCGCGTTCGACACCGGTATTCGCGCCGGGGCTCGACAACCTCGTGAAGATGGGCGCCGTCGACGCCGTGCTCGATCCGTCCCGCGCGCTCGACGCGCAGGTCGGCGAATGGCTCGGCAAGCCGGCCGAGCGCATCGACCGGCGCGCGGCGCGCGGCCGGCCGGTCGCGACCGACGTCGCCGCCCGCGTCGAGGCACTCGCGCGTGCCGCACGCTGAGCTGCCGCTGCGCCGCCACACGCTCGTCACGCTGACGGCGGCCGGGTGGGGCGCGGCATTCGCCCGCGACCCCGCGCTCGCGGGTGATCCGCTCGTGCGTGCATGGGCCGAACGCGGCTGGCCGCTGATCGTGCGTCGCGCGTCGCCGGATGAAGCCGATGCCGGCCGCGTGCCGCTCGGCCTGCCGTTGCCGCCGTCGGCGGGCAAGCGGCGCATCGTGCTGAACGCGGCCGCCGACGCGCTCGCGACGATCGGCCCGCTGCCGACCTTGACGGACGTACTCGCCGCCGCGCCCGCGGCATGGCATGCGCCGCTGCACGAGCTCGCGGCGCTCGGTGCACGCTGCGGCGTGCAGGGTCGCGTGTTCGGTAGCCTCGCCTGGCAGGCGCTGACGGGCGAGCCTTACCTCGGCGCCTCGTCCGATCTCGACATCGTGTTTCCGCTGCCGGATTCCGCATCGCTCGCCCCGTTGCTCGACGGCCTCGCGGCGATCGACGCGCGTGCACCGATGCGCATCGACGGCGAACTGCTGCGCGCCGACGGCGCGGGCGTCAACTGGCGCGAACTGCACGCGCGGTTGCCCGAAGTCGCGGTGAAGACCGCGATTGCGGTCGAATTGATGCGCGCCGACGCCTTCACCGGAGGCCCGCGATGACCGCACGGGCTGCCTGCCGCGTAGCGGCGCCGTCCGATGCCGAACGCATCGCGGCGCTGGCCGAGCGCAGCCTCGTGCTCGAGATCGACACCTATCCGAAGCCGGGCCTCGTCAGCCACGTCGACACCGGCAGTCACACGGACATGGATGCCGCGACGTTCGCGCGCAGCGCCGCCGTGCTGCAGCCGTACTTCGCGGAACTCGCCGACGCGGGCGCGCGCGACGCCGACATGGCCGTACTGCGCAAGATCGGCCTGCGCGCCGAGCACGCGATGCTCGCCGCGACCGGCGGCGTCAATACGCATCGCGGCGCGATCTTCGGGCTCGGGCTGCTGTGCGCGGCCGCCGGCCGGCGCGCGATGCCGGGCGCGGTGCCGGCCGGGACGACGCTTGGCGCGTTCGTGTCGCGCCGGTGGGGCGTCGAGATCCTCGGCGGCCCGCGTTTGCCGGACAGCCACGGCGAGCGCGCGAGCCGGCGCTACGGTGTCGGCGGTGCGCGTCGTGAGGCGGCCGACGGCTTTCCGACCGTGTACGCGGTCGGATTGCCGGCGCTGCGCCGCGCCCGGCGCGACCTGCCGGACGATCCGGAAGCCGCGCGGGTCGCTGCGTGTTTCGCGCTGATCGCCGCGCTCGACGACACGAATCTGCTGCACCGGGGCGGGCAGGACGGCCTCGATTTCGCCCGCGCGACTGCCCGTGCGTTCGTCGCGTGCGGCGGCGTGCGGGCGCGCAACTGGCGGCTGCGCGCGACGGCCGCGCATCGTGCGTTCGTGGCGCGCCGGCTGAGCCCGGGCGGGGCGGCCGACCTGCTCGCGATGAGCGTGTTCGTCGATGCGCTCGAAGCCGAACGGGACGCGCGATGACGCTGGCCATCCTGTGCTCGGGCCAAGGCGCGCAGCGCGCCGACATGTTCGACCTCACCGGGTCGGCGCCGCAGGCCGATGCACTGTTCGCGCATGCGGGCCGGCTGCTCGGCGACGATCCGCGCATGTGGGTCCGGCAGGCCGGGCCCGATGCGCTGCGGGACAACCGTGCCGCGCAGATCCTCTGCACGGTCCAGGCACTCGCGGCGGCCGCGCTGCTCGACGCGGTGTGGCCGCGCCGACGCTGTGTCGCCGGCTACAGCGTCGGCGAGGTCGGCTCGTGGAGCGTCGCGGGGATGATCGGGCCGCACGACGCGCTCGACCTGACCGATGCGCGGGCGCGCGCGATGGATGCCGCGAGCAGCGGCGACGAGCGGATGGTGTTCGTGCGCGGCCTGACGCGCGTGCAACTGGCGCAGTTGTGCGACGGTCGCGACGCGGCCATCGCGATCGCGAACCCCGGCGATGCGTTCGTGGTCGCCGGGCGGCATGCCGATGTCGATGCCGTGGCCGACGACGCGCAGCGCGCCGGCGCGCTGCGCGTCGCGCCCGTCTGCGTGCGGATCGCGTCGCACACGCGCCGGCTGGCCGCCGCCGTGCCGGCATTCCGCGCGACGCTGGCCGCGACGCGCGTGCGCCGGCCGCTGCCCGGCACGCGGCTGTTCTCGGGAATCGACGGCGCGTCGGTGCTTGATGTCGATACGGGCCTCGACAAGCTCGCGCGGCAGATCGCGGAGCCGGTCGAGTGGGCAGCCTGCCTCGCCGCGTGCGTGGAGGCCGGCGCCACCGCGTTTCTCGAACTCGGCCCGGGGCGCGCGCTGGCCGAGATGGCGGGCGGCGCGTATCCCGCGTTGCCAGCGCGCAGCCTCGCGGATTTCCGTTCGGTCGACGGCGTGACGAGTTGGCTCGCGCGCGTCGCAGCCGGCTGATCGACGGGGTGAAACCGGCGTGAAACCCGGTCGCCGCGCCCTTGTTTTGCCCGGTGTGTTGCGCCGGCGCAGCAGCGTCGCAGCCGCCCCTTGTCACGCGAATTGGCGCCGCTACAATGGCGCCCGCCATGAGACCAGCCGCCTTCTTTCTCGCCGCGCTTTGCTGCACGACGAGCGTCCACGCCAGCCAGATTCCGTCCGACGCTGCATCGGTCGGCACGTACTTTTCGTATGACAACGCGGCGGCCGACGCGACCGTCGATCTGATCGAACAGGCCCAGCGCCGCGTGCTGCTGGCCGGCTATGCGCAGGTGCCGCCGGCTGTCGCGAGCGCGCTGCGCGCGGCCCGCGCGCGGGGGATCGAGGTACGCGTCGTGCTGGTGCGCCCGCCGCGCGCGGGGAAGTACAGCGGCGCCGGTTATCTCAAATCCGCCGGTATCGACGTCGCGATCGATTCGCGGCATGGCGGCCCCGCGTCGCGCTTCTTGATCGTCGACGACAGCGTCGCGCTGACGACGCTGTCCGACGGCGCGGCCGCGCAGGCCGACACGGTGAACGTGTTCCGGCGCGCGCCCGAACTCGCGCAGTCCTACGCGCAGTCGTTCTGGCGGCTGTACCGGCAGGCCGGCGGCCTCTGACCCTTTCCTGCGGCGACCCGTGCGCCGGTATGACCCTGCTTGCATCGGCGCGACCGATGAACCATCCTCGTTGACAGGCGCCGACGCGGCTTTCGCTCGTCCGGTGCAACGGCAGGGAGCCGATCGTGACCGAAAGCAGTTTTGCCGATCGCGCCGATGCCGGCCGCCAACTGGCCGATGCGTTGCGCGAATACGCGGGGCGAAGCGATGTCGTCGTGCTCGCGTTGCCGCGCGGCGGCGTGCCCGTCGCGTATCCGGTCGCATGCGCGCTGCGCGCGCCGCTCGACGTGCTGGTCGTGCGCAAGCTCGGCGTGCCGTTCGATCCCGAGCTCGCGATGGGCGCGATCGCGACGGGCGGCGCGACGCATCTGCAACGGTCGGTGATCCGCGCGATGGACGTATCCGATGCGCAACTCGCCGACGTGATCGCGCGCGAGACGGCCGAACTGCAACGCCGCGAAGCGCTGTACCGCGGCGCGGTGCCGCCGCTGGCGGTGGACGGACGCATCGCGATCGTCGTCGACGACGGCGTCGCGACCGGCGCATCGATGCGCGTCGCGCTGCAGGCGCTGCGCGAGCGCCACCCGGCGCGCATCGTCGCGGCGGTGCCGGTCGCGCCGGCGGGCGCGGCGCATGCGTTCGACGGGCTGGCCGACGCGTTCGTCACGGTGTCGCAGCCGCTGCGGTTCTTCGGGATCAGCCAGTTCTACGCGCGCTTCGAGCAGACGAGCGACGACGAGGTGCGCGCGCTGCTCGACGCGGCCCGTCCCTGACGCGCCATCAGTTTCGCGTGGTCCGGCGCGGGCGCGGTCGGCCGGCTTCCGCCGCCGCGAACACGCGCTGCAGCGCCGGATGGACGTTGCCGTGCCAGCGCGGCCCCGTAAACAACCCGTAGTGATCGCAATCGTCGATGTCGACGCGATGGCGCTCGTCGGTCGACAGGCCGCTGCACAGCTCGAGCGCCGCATGCGTCTGGCCGGCGCCGGTAACCGCGTCGCGGGCGCCTTCGACGGTCAGCAGCGCGACGTCGCGCAGCGCCGCCGGGTCGACGCGCCGGCCGTGCACGCGCCACGCACCGGTCGCGAGCAACATGCGCTGGAACACGACGTCGACCGTGTCGAGAAAATAGTCGGCCGGCATGTCGAGCAGCGCCGTGTATTCGCGCAGCGCACGCCGCGCGTCGGCAAGCCCGGTCATGTCGAAGCGGGAAGCCGCCAGCGCGTAGGTCTCGATCAGCGTCAGGAAGCGTTGCGGATACAGGAGCGCGATCTCGCCCTGTTGCAGATAGGTCGGAAACACGTGGCGGCCGTGCCCCGCGAAGCCGGGCGGCACGATGTCGATCAGGTGGCGCCGGCACCAGTCGAGCGAATGGGCGGCGGCCGCGGCGCCGAGCGCGCTCGGGTTCAGGCGGGCATCGATCGGACCGCCGATCAGCGTGATACTCGCGGGCGGCGCAAGGCCGCGCGCGGCGCGCAGAGCGAGTGCGCCGAGTGCCGGTACGGTCGCCTGGCATACGGCGACGACGTGTAGCGGCCGATCGTCGTGCTGGAGGGTGCTGACGAAGCCGTCGAGCATCGCGACGTATTCGTCGAGCCCGAAACGGCCTGCCGCGAGCGGCACGTCGCGCGCATTGCGCCAGTCGGTCACGCAGACGTCGCCATCGGCGAGCAGCGTTTCGGCGGTTTCGCGCATCATCACGGCCGCGTGCCCGACGAGCGGCGCGCACAGCAGCACCGTGCGGTGCGCATCGGCGTGCGCGAAGCGCCGCAGGTCGCAAAACGGGGTGTGCGCGACGATCTGCTCGCTGACGGCAGGCCACGCGAGGTCGAAGCCCGGCGGCGCGGCCTGCGGCCCGAGCAGCGGTTCGAACAGGTCGTCGTAGCACGATGACGCGGCGTGCGGCAGCGACGCCGCGGGCCATGCGTCGAACGCGTAGCGCGTCGCCGCGCGCCATGCGCGCATCCATTCCCGCTGCTGCTCGACGACGGCATACCACATGGCGGACCCTGGGGCGGAAGAAGCGTGAATCTCCATTATGGTCACAGTGGCCGGGCAGCGGGAGCCCGGTGCGCGGCCGGCTGATGCACATCAAGCGCACGGGCACGCTAGGCATTGCCGCGCGCCGCTGCTACAGTCGTCAGTCCCATTCCCTCGAAGCGGAGCGTTCGCGATGAAGCTGATCGGCATGCTGGATTCCCCGTTCGTGCGCCGCGTCGCCATTTCGGCGAAGCTGCTCGACCTGCCGTTCGAACACGAGTCGATCTCGGTGTTCCGTCATCTCGAGCGGTTCAGGACGCTCAACCCGGCCGTCAAGGCGCCGACGCTCGTGACCGACGGCGGCGCGACGCTGCTCGATTCGTCGCTGATCGTCGACTATCTCGACCACCTGGCCGCGCCGGAGCGGCGCCTGCTGCCCGACGCCGTCGAGGCCCGGCTGCGCGCGCTGGTGCCGATCGGGTTCGCGCTGGCCGCGGCCGAGAAAACCGTGCAGGTCGTCTACGAGCAGGCGCTGCGCCCGTCGGACAAGCAGCACGAACCGTGGGTCGATCGCGTGCTGAGCCAGCTCGAAGGGGCATACGGCGCGCTGGAACCACTGGTCGCGGCCACCCGCGGCTGGTTCGGCGGTGCGCGATTGCTGCAGTCGGACGTGACCGTCGCGGTGGCGTGGCGCTTCACGCAGTTCATGGCGGCCGACTATCCGGTGCTCGCGCGGATCGATCCGGCCCGTTATCCGGCGCTCGCCGCGCATTCCGCGCGGGCGGAAGCGCTGCCGGCCTTCGTCGACACGCCGCTCGTCTAGGCTTCGAAGCGGGGCGCCGGGCTGTCGCACGCCGCTGTCGGCGGCCGCGCGGCCTTGTCCGGCAAGCCGCGGCCGATTGTTCTCAACGGCTGACAAGTGACTTCGCATTCGCGCTGTTTATCCGGACCCGACCGATCCCTAGAATCCACTCCATCAAATCACGCATTGCCAGATGGAGCCGATGATGAAAGCCCTGATCGAATCGAGCCTGTACCACCCGTCCGTCGTGTTGCCGCTTGCCGCGCTGACGCAACTGATGGTCGAGCGCGATTTCAATCTCGGCCAGGTCGGGTTGATCATGGCCACGCGCGGTGCCCAGGCGGCGGTGTCGCGCTCGCGTGCGCTGATCTTCTGCCGCCATTGCGAAGCGCGCGCGTGAAGGCATCCGCATCGGAAGGATGAAAAAAAGCCCGGCCGGCGCAAGCCGGTCGGGCGGATCGGTTTCGATCGAGCCCCGGCTTCGGCCGGGGCTTTTTCATGGGGTGACGCTCACGCGCGGGCGGGAGTCGCGACGCCGTAGATTTCCTGTTCGTCGTCCTCCTCGCGCAACTGGAGCGCGAGCTGGTGTGCTTCGCGGCGCGTCGCGACGGCGGGCGGCGAGCCCTTCAGCGGCTGGCGCGCGGTTTCGGCGAGTGCGACGACCGACACGATGCCGATCAACGCGGCACCCATCATGTAGTACGCGGGCATCATCAGGTTGTGCGTCACGTCGACGAGCCACGCGGTGACCAGCGGCGTCGTGCCGCCGAACAGCGACACCGACACGTTGAAGCCGATCGCGAGCGCGCCGTAGCGGATCTCGGTCGGGAACAGCGCGGGCAGCGCCGACGGCATCACGCCGGTGAAGCACGACAGCAGCACGCCGAGGATCAGCAGACCGCCGAACACCGACGCGGTGGTGCCCGCATGGATCAGCATCAGCGACGGGATCGACAGCGCCAGCAGGCCCACGCAGCCGGCGAGCATCACCGGCTTGCGGCCGACCTTGTCCGACAGGCGGCCGGCGTACAGCGTCATCGGCATCATCAGCACCATCACGATCAGCACCAGCACGAGGCTGTGCGATTCGTCGAAGTGCAGCGTCGACGACATGAAGCTCGGCAGGTACGACAGCACCATGTAGTCGGTCACGTTGAAGATCAGCACGAGGCCCACGCACAGCAGCAGTGCACGCCAGTTGCGCAGCAGCGTTTCGCGGAAGCGCGCCTTCGGCACGGCCTTGTCCTGCGCTTCGCGCTCTTCGGCCTGGCGCTTGAACGCCGGCGTTTCCTCGAGCTTCATCCGGATGTAGAGACCGATCAGGCCGAGCGGGCCGGCGATCAGGAACGGCACGCGCCAGCCCCACGACAGCAGCGCTTCCAGCGACAGCGACGCGGTGAGCAGCGCGACGACGCCCGCGCCCAGCACATAGCCGATCAGCGTGCCGAACTCCAGGAAGCTGCCCATGAAGCCACGGCGCTTGTCGGTCGAGAACTCGGCGATGAAGGTCGCCGCGCCGCCGTATTCGCCGCCGGTCGAGAAGCCCTGCACGAGGCGGGCGACGAGCAACAGGACCGGGGCCATGATGCCGATCGACGCATAGCTCGGAATCAGGCCGATCGCGAAGGTGCCGACGGCCATCATGATCATCGTCGCGGCGAGCACGCGCTGGCGGCCGATGCGGTCGCCGAGCGGGCCGAACACCATGCCGCCGAGCGGGCGCACGAGGAACGCGGCCGCGAACGTGCCGAAGGTCGCGAGCAGCTGCGCGGACGGGCTGCTGGACGGGAAGAACACCTTGCCGAGCGTGACGGCGATATAGCTGTAGACGCCGAAGTCGAACCATTCCATCGCGTTACCGATGGCCATCGCGCTGACGGCGCGCTTGAGCAGGCTCTGGTCGACGACGGTGATGTCGTCCGCGGCGAGCGGGGCCTCGCCGGACGACGAAGCGGGGGAAGAGACAGCGGTCGGGCTGACGTGTGTTGCGGTCAAGGTCATGCACTCCTTTGACAGCGCCGGAACGGGCGGGCCGTCCGACACGGTTTGCCGGCGAGCGCGGCGTCGTGTGCTGCGCGTCGGGGCAGACCATTAAGCACTTACTGCACAGGGGGCAGTAACGGGCTGCAAGGGGCTGCTTCGACGCGGGCCCGGTGGGCCGTCGCGACAGTGCGCTCATGAAGAATGGGCCGCGTGATGCAGGCGGCGGATGCCGGTGCGGACGAGGTGTCCGGCGTGCCGGCAACGCCCCGGAGGGGCAGCGAAACGAGAAAAGCGGGCCTGTCGGGCGGGCTTTCCTGTGGATGCAATTTCGATCGAGGCACCGGCCCGCAGCGTGCGGACGGACTTCTCTCAAAATCGAAAAGACAGAGATTGAATGTTGAAACAGGCGACATGATAGCACGATGACGGATGATCGTGCAAATTGCCGGGAGTCGCCCGTCTGGCGGGGCCTCCGGCGCGCTCCGCTCGGGTATGATCGGCGGCGCGCGGCGCGGCCGTGCCGCCCGTCGCGACGGGGCTGAATTCGCGAGGAACCGGATGACCGAACTGATCAGGATCGCGGCGCTGTTCGCCGCTACCGCGCTGGCCGAAATCGTCGGCTGTTATCTGCCGTGGCTCGTGCTGAAGGCCGGGCGTCCGGCCTGGCTGCTGGTGCCGGCCGCGCTGTCGCTCGCGCTGTTCGCGTGGCTGCTGACGCTGCACCCCAGTGCGGCGGGGCGCACGTATGCCGCGTACGGCGGCGTGTACATCGCGGTGGCGCTGGTCTGGCTGCGGGTGGTCGACGGCGTCGCGCTGACCCGCTGGGACGTGGCCGGCGCGGTGCTCGCGCTCGGCGGGATGGCCGTCATCGCGCTGCAGCCGCGCGCGTAAGCGCGGCCGCGGCGCGGGCCGCGTGCGTCAGGCCGCTTCGGCGGTATCCGTGTCGGCGGGCTGGCGCCACACGCAGGTGCCCTTGACCGACTTGTCGAGCTCGTCGAGCTGAGCCTGGTGCGCGGCCAACTCGTCGTCGCTTGCGACCACTACAGGCAGGTCGAGCGCGGCGAGCGACACGCGCTTGCCGTTCGCGGCGCCGCCGTCGGCGCTCGCGTCGTCGAGCATGTCGATCACGAGGCTGTCCTGGCCGCGCGTCATCGCGAGATACACCTCGGCGAGCAGCTCCGAGTCGAGCAGCGCGCCGTGCAGCGTGCGGTGCGCGTTGCTGATGCCGAAGCGGTCGCACAGCGCGTCGAGCGAGTTGCGCTTGCCGGGGAACATCTGCTTGGCCTGCACCAGCGTGTCGATCACGCCGCCGCAATGCTCGGTGAACGGCGGCAGGCCGAGCCGCGCGAATTCGGCGTCGAGGAAGCCCAGGTCGAACGGCGCGTTGTGGATGATCAGCTCGGCGTCCTTCACGAAGTCGAGGATCTGGTGGGCGACTTCCGCGAATTTCGGCTTGTCGCTCAAGAATTCGGTCGTGAGGCCGTGCACCGCCAGTGCGCCCGGATCGCTGTCGCGCTCGGGGTTCACGTAGAAGTGCAGGTTGTTGCCGGTGAGCCGCCGGTTCAGCAGCTCGACGCAGCCGATTTCGATGAGGCGGTCGCCCGTGCGGGCGTTCAGGCCGGTGGTTTCGGTATCGAGAATGATCTGGCGCATATCGGGAAAAGCAACAAAAACAGGAGAGGGCGGCCGCGGTTCAGGCGACCAGCGATTCGACGCCGCGATTCGCGAGCGCGTCCGCGCGCTCGTTTTCGGGATGGCCCGCGTGACCCCTGACCCAGCGCCACTCGATCTCGTGCTGCGCGACGAGCGCGTCGAGCCGCTTCCACAGGTCGGCATTCTTCACGGGCGTCTTCGCCGCGGTGACCCAGCCTTTCTTCTTCCACCCGTGGATCCACTCGCTGATGCCCTTCTGCACGTATTGCGAGTCGGTATGCACGATCACCCGGCACGGCCGCTTCAGCGCTTCGAGCGCGGCGATCACGCCCATCAGCTCCATGCGGTTGTTGGTCGTGTTCGGCTCGCCGCCGAACAGTTCCTTTTCCTGACTGCCGTAGCGCAGCAGGGCGCCCCAGCCGCCGGGGCCGGGGTTGCCCTTGCAGGCGCCGTCGGTATAGATGTCGATGGTGTCGGTTGTCATGAACGTTCTTGGTGGGTGGTCGGGGAGGCCGCCGGCGTCAGGCCCGGTGCGAGCACGGGCTTCTTCATCTTGATCGGGCCGACGAGGCGCATGCCGCGCACGCGCTTGACGGCCGTCACCATGTAGACGGCGCCGAAGATCGGCCACCAGCGGTCGCCGGCGGCCTCCATGAAGCCGTAGCGGGCCAGCCACTTGTCGGTGGCGAGCGGCGGCCGGTAGCAGCCGAAGCGGCCGCGTTCGAGGTCGAAGCCGAGCAGCTTGATCCAGTCCTTGAGCCGGATGAACGCGATCTGGTCGCGCGTGGCCGGCACGAACGGGCGGTTCGCCATGCGCCCGAACGACTGCCGCATGCCCCACAGGCTCAGCGAATTGAAGCCGGTAATCACGAGCTGGCCTTCCGGCATCAGCACGCGCTCGGCCTCGCGCAGCAGACGGTGCGGGTCGGACGTGAATTCGAGCGTGTGCGGCATCACGATCAGGTCGACGCTCTGCGACTCGAACGGCAGGTCGAGCAGGTCGCACCAGGTCGTGCTGCGATCGGCGGGCGCGTGGACCGCCGTGTGTGCTTCGCGCGCCCACGGATACTGGTACGGCGCGCTCGCGCCGCTCGCCGGGTCGAGCACGAGGCCGCGATACGGCATGCGGTTCTCGCGCAGCGCGTCGAGCTGCGGCAGGCCGAGCTGCAGCGCGTGGAAGCCGAAGACGTCGGATACGATCCGGTCGAGCTGCGCCTGCTCCCAGCCCAGCACGTAGCGGCCGGGCGGCGAGTCGGTCCAGGCGGGCCAGTCTATAATTTGACGGTCAGACATAACGATGATTGCGCGCCTATGAACGAGCTGGAATACGTGCCGGTTCCGGCATTCGAAGACAACTATATCTGGCTCGTCTCGGACGGCCGCGATGCGATCGCCGTCGACCCGGGTGAAGCCGCGCCCGTACGCCGGGTTCTTGCCGAACGAGGCTGGCGGTTGACCGCTATTTTACTCACGCACCACCACGCCGACCACGTCGGCGGTGTCGATGCGCTGCTGCATAGCCAACCGGCCGATGCGCCGCTCACCGTTTACGGCCCCGCCGCCGAAGCGATCGACGTGGTCACGCGGCCGCTGTCGGGCGGCGATCGCGTGACGCTCGACGCGCCGGCCGTCGCATTCGACGTGCTCGACGTGCCGGGCCATACGCGCGGCCACATTGCGTATTTTCAGGCGGCCGGCCAAGGCGCGGGCGGGCGGGGCAACGCCGTGCCGCACGTGTTCTGCGGCGACACGCTGTTCTCGTGTGGCTGCGGCCGCCTGTTCGAAGGCACGCCCGCGCAGATGCTCGCGTCGCTCGACGCGCTCGCGGCGCTGCCGGATGATACCCGCGTGCATTGCGCACACGAATACACGCTGTCGAACATCCGCTTCGCACTCGCGTGCGAGCCGGGCAATGCGGCGCTCGCCGCGTGGCGCGACGACGCGCAGGCGCTGCGTGCGCGTGGCGTGCCGACGCTGCCCACTACGATCGCCCACGAACGTGCCGTTAACCCGTTCATGCGGGCCGACAGCGCGGCGATCCACGCGACGCTCGAGGCCGAGCTGCACGAAACGGTGACGGATCGTCTGACGGCATTCACGCTGATGCGCGAATGGAAAAACCGGTTCCGATGACGTTTTCCGGAGGACTCCAAAGCTCAAGCGGTGTCTGTAAAAATTGCTCCAAATGTAGGATTTCGCTGAGTTTTCGGTGTTTTTATTGACGTGAAGCACGCACTTCCGTAGTATCGCCTGCAATTTCCAGCCGTCGGAAGCCGAGATTTTCATGCGACTTATATTGAGTGCGATGGTGGTGCTGCTACTCGCCGCTTGTGCGAGCCAGCCTCCTGTCGACAACAACGCCGCCGATTCGCAGGCGACGTCCAACTACCTCCGTAAATCAGCCACCGCCAAAGAAACTGTCGACGTCGACAAGCAATCCGTCGGCGACCTGACCAGTGCAGACTCCGATCTCTGGGCGCGCATCCGCCGCGGCTTCCAGATGCCCGATCTGCAGAGCGATCTCGTCGACATGCAGACGACCTGGTATACGCAGCGTCCCGATTACGTGCAGCGCATGACCGAGCGCTCGCAGAAGTACCTGTATCACATCGTCGAGGAACTCGAGGCGCGTCACATGCCGACCGAGCTCGCGCTGCTGCCGTTCATCGAGTCCGCATACAACCCGCAGGCGCTGTCGGTCGCGAAGGCGGCCGGCATGTGGCAGTTCATGCCCGGCACCGGCCGCACGTACAACCTGAAGCGCAACATGTGGCAGGACGAGCGCCGCGACGTGCTCGCGTCGACGAGCGCCGCGCTCGACTACCTGTCCCGTCTGCACGACATGTTCGGCGACTGGTATCTGGCGCTGGCCGCGTACAACTGGGGCGAGGGCAACGTGCAGCGTGCGATCGCGCGCAACCAGGCGGCCGGCCTGCCGACCGACTACCAGAGCCTGCGGATGCCGAACGAGACGCGCAACTACGTGCCGAAGCTGCAGGCGGTGAAGAACATCATCGCGAGCCCGCAGCAGTACGGCCTGACGCTGCCGGATATCCCGAACCACCCGTATTTCGTGACGGTCACGACGTCGCGCGACATCGACGTGGCGGTGGCCGCGAAGCTCGCGAACCTGCCGCTCGACGAGTTCCGCTCGCTGAACCCGTCGTTCTCGAAGCCCGTGATCCTCGGCGCGACCGAGCCGCAGATCCTGCTGCCGTTCGACAACGCGTCCGCGTTCGAGAAGAACCTGAAAGCCTATAGCGGCCAGTTGTCGTCGTGGACCACCTATACGGTCAGCGAGCGTGCGCGTCCGGCTGCGATCGCCGAGAAGATCGGCGTCGACGCCGATACGCTGATGTCGGTCAACAAGATTCCGGCCGGCATGCGCCTGAAGCCGGGCTCGACGATCGTCGTGCCGCGCGGCGATGACGACGACGAGGACATCAGCGCCGACGTCGCCGAAAACGGCGCACTCGCGATGGAGCCCGACGTCCCCGATACGCGCAAGATGCTGATCCGCGTGCGTCGCAAGCAGTCGATGGCTGCGCTCGCCGGCCGCTACGGCGTGTCGGTCGGCCAGTTGAAGGCGTGGAACCGGACGCACCGCGATGTCGTGATGCCGGGGCAGGCGCTCGTGCTGCACGTGCCGGTCGGCCGTTCGGTGCCGGCGGAACCCGGTCCGGAGCGGATCGCGACGTCGACGGGCGGTGCGCACATCGAGCGCGCGAGCCTGGCGGTCGGCGGCAAGTCGCACGGCGGCAAGCGCGGCGCCGCCAAGTCGTCGGCCCGGCCGGCGGCGAAGTCGGCGAAGGCCGCTCCCGCGAAAGCCGCGCCGGCCAAGACCGCCGCGCACAAGGGCAAGAAGAAGTAAGCGCGGCTAGCGTGGCGGCCGGTCAGGCCGGCACGATTGCGCTATCATCCGACGAATTCGACGAAACGCCGTCACCGAGGTGACGGCGTTTTCGTTTGTGCGCGGCGGGCGGCGCTACGTCGCGCGTCTTCATCTTCATGGGGCAAGGGGGAGCGATGTCGTCGGTGCAGGTGAGGGTGCTCGCGCTGTTTTCGGTCGGGTATTTCGTATCGTATGTGTTCCGCGGCGTCAATCTGGGCTTCGCGCCGTTCGTCACGCACGAGCTCGGCCTGTCGGCCGCCGATCTCGGTCTCCTCACCAGCCTCTATTTCCTCGGTTTCGCGGGGGCGCAGATTCCGGCCGGCGTGATGCTCGACCACTTCGGCCCGCGCCGCGTGACGGCCGGCATGCTGCTGTTTGCGGCGGCCGGCGCGGCCGTGTTCGGCGCGGCCGTGTTCGGCGCGGCGCACGGCATCGGCACGATGATGGTCGGCCGGCTGCTGATCGGCGTTGGCGTATCGGTGTGTCTCGGCGCGGCGTTCAAGGCGCTCGCGCAACATTTCCCCGTCGGCCGGCTGCCGCTCGTCAACGGCCTCGTGATGGCTGTGGGCGGCCTCGGCGGCGTGATGGTCGGTTCGCCGCTGACCTGGCTGCTCGGCTGGGCGAGCTGGCGCGCGATCTGTTTCGGCCTCGCGGTGCTGACGGTGGTCGTCGCGGCATCGATCGGCTTCGGCGCGCCCGACGCGCAGCAGGCACGCCATCAGGGCGGGCTCGTCAGCCAGTTCAAGGGCACGTGGCACATCCTGGGCAGCCGCGCGTTCTGGAAGATCGCGTCGTTCTCCGTCGTCACGCAAGGCGTGTTCTATGCGATGCAGTCGCTATGGGTCGGTCCGTATCTTCGCGATGTCGGCGGGTTCGATGCGCAGCATGCCGCGCGTCTCGTGTCGGTGCTCGGCTTCGCGATGATGGCCGGCTGCGTCGGCTTCGGCGCGGCGGCGCGCGTGCTCGAGCGGCGCGGCGTGTCGGTCTACGCGACTTGCGGCATCGGCATGGCGCTGTTCGTCGCGACGCAATTCGCGATCGTCGCGCGCGTGCCGTTGCCGCCCGCCATGCTGTGGGCCGCCTACGGAGTGTTCGGCGGCGTGGGTATCCTGACCTACGCGGTGATGGCCGGCCACTTTCCCGCTCATCTGATCGGCCGCGCGAACACGACGCTCACGCTCGTGATCTTCCTGCTGATCTTCGCGTTCCAGATCGGCGTCGGCGCCGTGCTGTCGCACTGGCCGGCGGTCGACGGCCGTTATCCGGCCGCCGCGCACTTCACCGCCTGGGGCGTGCTGCTCGCGCTGCAGCTCGCGAGCGCGGTCTGGTATGTGTGGCCCGCGCGCGGCGCTGGCCAAGCGCACTGATCCGGCGGTACGCTGACGGGCAGGGCGGCCGCGAAAACAGGGCCGCAGCACGTCGCGCCGGGCGGCAGGGCGCGGCGCGCGCACGATCGGACGGCCATATCGATTGAAGATAGGCCCATTTTCAGGCTATAATTTGAAAGTTTGTGCTGATCAACCTCGCACCCTAGCGCCTACCTCATTCATCCCGTTCATCCGCCGCACGCCGCCTGCCGGGCGATGCCGCGAAGCCTCGTGCGCCACGCGCCGGGTTCGCGTCTCGACAACGCAGGCCGCGTCCAGCTAGCGACCACGCGCGCCCACGCAGCGCGGCGCTCGCGCGGCAGGGTAAACAGGTCGGCAGCAGGGTGTTCCCCAAGGAGCCTCCCGTGTTGCCGTCTTTTTCTCCCGCCTTGCTTGCACTCGCCGACGGCACGGTCTTTCGTGGTTATTCGATCGGGGCCGAAGGCCATACGATCGGCGAAGTCGTGTTCAATACCGCGATCACCGGCTATCAGGAAATCCTGACTGATCCGAGCTACTCGCGCCAGATCGTCACGCTCACCTATCCGCATATCGGCAACGTCGGCGTCAACGCCGAGGACGTCGAAGCCACGAAAGTCCATGCCGCCGGCCTGATCATCCGCGATCTGCCGACGCTCGCATCGAACTTCCGCATGGACCGCACGCTCGGCGACTACCTGCGCGACGAAGGCGTCGTCGCGATCGCCGGCATCGATACCCGCAAGCTGACCCGCATCCTGCGCGACAAGGGCGCGCAGAACGGCTGCATCCTGACGGGCTCCGACGACGAAGCGAAGGCGATCGAGCTGGCGCGCTCGTTCCCGGGCCTCGCCGGCATGGATCTCGCGAAGGTCGTGTCGACTACCAAGCCGTTCGAGTGGAAGCAGACGGAATGGCGTCTCGAAGGCGGCTACGGCATGCAGGAAGCGCCGAAGTACCGCGTCGTCGCGTACGACTTCGGCGTCAAGTACAACATCCTGCGCATGCTGGCCGAGCGCGGCTGCCATGTGACGGTGCTGCCGGCGCAGGCGAGCGCGGAAGATGCGCTCGCGCTGAATCCGGACGGCGTGTTCCTGTCGAACGGCCCCGGCGATCCGGAGCCGTGCGATTACGCGATCGCGGCCACGAAGGCATTCATCGAGCGCGGCGTGCCGACCTTCGGCATCTGCCTCGGCCACCAGATCATGGGCCTCGCGGTCGGCGCGAAGACGCTCAAGATGAAGACGGGCCACCACGGCGCGAACCATCCGGTGAAGGACCTCGGCGACGGCCGGGTCGTGATCACGTCGCAGAACCACGGCTTCGCGGTGGACGCCGATTCGCTGCCGGCCAATGCGCGCGTGACCCACGTGTCGCTGTTCGACGGCACGCTGCAGGGTTTCGAGCTGACCGACAAGCCGGCGTTCTGCTTCCAGGGCCACCCGGAAGCGTCGCCCGGCCCGCACGACATCGGCTACCTGTTCGACCGTTTCACCGCGCTGATGGATGCGGCGAAGCAGCGCAACGCCTAAGTCACTGACGCAACCGAAGGACGGGAGATTCACATCATGTTCGGCCACGCACTCGGCATCACGGATATCTGGACCTACGTGTTCGGCGTGATCTTCATCATCCTGCTGCCGGGGCCGAACTCGATGTACGTGCTGTCGCTCGCCGCGCAGCGCGGCGTGAAGGCCGGCTACCGCGCGGCCTGCGGCGTGTTCGTCGGCGATACGGTGCTGATGGTGCTGTCCGCCGCGGGCGTCGCGTCGCTGCTGAAGGCGAACCCGCTGCTGTTCTCCGTCGTCAAGTACGGCGGCGCCGCGTACCTGCTGTACATCGGCACCGGGATGCTGCGCAGCGCGTGGAGCAAGCTGCGCGCGCGCGGCGATGCACCGGTCGATGCGCCGCAGGCGGTGGACGGCGAACGTCCGTTCCGCAAGGCGCTGATCGTGAGCCTGCTGAATCCGAAGGCGATCCTGTTCTTCATCTCGTTCTTCATCCAGTTCGTCGACCCGGCATTTCCGCATCCCGCGCTGTCGTTCGTCGTGCTCGGGGCGATCGCGCAATGCGCGAGCTTCCTGTACCTGAGCACGCTGATCTTCGCGGGCGCGCGGCTCGCCGAGCATTTCCGCCGCCGCCGCAAGCTCGCGGCAGGCGCGGCGAGCAGCGTGGGCGGCCTGTTCATCGGTTTCTCGGTGAAGCTGGCGCTCGCGACCATGAGCTGAGCGCCGCCGGCCGACCCACGACAACGATTACTTATTGAATTCACAAGCCATGCCAAAACGCACAGACATCAAGAGCATCCTCATCATCGGCGCCGGCCCGATCATCATCGGCCAGGCGTGCGAGTTCGACTATTCGGGCGCGCAGGCTTGCAAGGCGTTGCGTGAGGAGGGCTACAAGGTCGTTCTCGTCAACAGCAACCCGGCGACGATCATGACCGACCCGAACACGGCCGACGTGACCTACATCGAGCCGATCACGTGGGAAGTCGTCGCACGCATCATCGAGAAGGAGCGCCCGGACGCGATCCTGCCGACGATGGGCGGCCAGACCGCGCTGAACTGCGCGCTCGACCTGCACCACCACGGCGTGCTCGAGAAGTTCGGCGTCGAACTGATCGGCGCGTCTCCGGAAGCGATCGACAAGGCTGAAGACCGCCAGAAGTTCAAGGACGCGATGACCAAGATCGGTCTCGGCTCCGCGAAGTCGGGCATCGCGCACTCGATGGAAGAAGCGACCAAGGTGCACGCCGAGATCATGGCGGCCACCGGCGGCAGCGGCTACCCGGTCGTGATCCGTCCGTCGTTCACGCTCGGCGGCTCGGGCGGCGGCATCGCGTACAACCGCGAAGAGTTCGAGGAGATCTGCAAGCGCGGTCTCGACCTGTCGCCCACGCGCGAGCTGCTGATCGAAGAGTCGCTGCTCGGCTGGAAGGAATACGAGATGGAAGTCGTGCGCGACCGCGCCGACAACTGCATCATCGTCTGCTCGATCGAAAACCTCGACCCGATGGGCGTGCACACCGGCGACTCGATCACGGTCGCGCCGGCGCAGACGCTCACCGACAAGGAATACCAGATCCTGCGTAACGCATCGCTCGCGGTGCTGCGCGAGATCGGCGTCGACACGGGCGGCTCGAACGTGCAGTTCTCGATCAACCCGAAGGACGGCCGCATGGTCGTCATCGAGATGAACCCGCGCGTGTCGCGTTCGTCGGCGCTCGCGTCGAAGGCCACCGGCTTCCCGATCGCGAAGGTCGCCGCGAAGCTGGCGGTCGGCTACACGCTCGACGAGCTGAAGAACGAAATCACCGGCGGCCAGACGCCGGCGTCGTTCGAACCGACGATCGACTACGTCGTCACGAAGATCCCGCGTTTCGCGTTCGAGAAGTTCCGCGAAGCCGATTCGCGCCTGACCACGCAGATGAAGTCGGTCGGCGAAGTGATGGCGATCGGCCGCACGTTCCAGGAATCGTTCCAGAAGGCGCTGCGCGGCCTCGAGGTCGGGGTCGACGGCCTCGACGAGAAGTCGACCAACCGCGACGAGATCGCGATCGAGATCCACGAGCCGGGCCCGGACCGCATCTGGTACGTCGGCGATGCGTTCCGCATCGGCATGACGGCCGAGGAAATCTTCGCGGAAACCGCGATCGACCCGTGGTTCCTCGAGCAGATCGAGCAGATCATCCTGAAGGAAAAGGCGCTGTCGGGCCGCACGCTCGCGTCGCTGACGTTCGACGAGCTGCGCTACCTGAAGCAGAGCGGCTTCTCCGACCGCCGCCTCGCGAAGCTGCTCGGCGCGACGCCGGAAGACGTCCGCCGCCGTCGCGTCGAACTGAACGTGCGCCCGGTCTACAAGCGTGTCGACACGTGCGCGGCCGAGTTCGCGACGAAAACCGCCTACATGTACTCGACCTACGAGGAAGAGTGCGAGGCGCAGCCGACCACGAACAAGAAGATCATGGTGCTGGGCGGCGGCCCGAACCGGATCGGCCAGGGCATCGAGTTCGACTACTGCTGCGTGCACGCGGCGCTCGCGATGCGCGAGGACGGCTACGAAACGATCATGGTCAACTGCAACCCGGAAACGGTGTCGACCGACTACGACACGTCCGACCGCCTGTACTTCGAGCCGCTGACGCTCGAGGACGTGCTCGAGATCGTCGACAAGGAAAAGCCGGTCGGCGTGATCGTCCAGTACGGCGGCCAGACGCCGCTGAAGCTCGCGCTCGACCTCGAGGCGCACGGCGTGCCGATCGTCGGCACGTCGCCGGACATGATCGACGCGGCCGAAGACCGCGAACGCTTCCAGAAGCTGCTGCAGGACCTCGGCCTGCGCCAGCCGCCGAACCGTACCGCCCGCGCCGAAGACGAAGCGCTCGCGCTGGCCGACGAAATCGGCTATCCGCTGGTCGTGCGCCCGTCGTACGTGCTCGGCGGCCGCGCGATGGAAATCGTCCACGAGCCGCGCGACCTCGAGCGCTACATGCGCGAGGCCGTGAAGGTGTCGAACGATTCGCCGGTGCTGCTCGACCGCTTCCTGAACGATGCGATCGAGTGCGACGTCGACTGCATCTGCGACGGCGAAGCGGTGTTCATCGGCGGCGTGATGGAGCACATCGAGCAGGCGGGCGTTCACTCGGGCGACTCGGCATGCTCGCTGCCGCCGTACTCGCTGTCGAAGGAAACCGTGGCCGAGCTGAAGCGCCAGACGGGCGCGATGGCGAAGGCGCTGAACGTGGTCGGCCTGATGAACGTGCAGTTCGCGATCCAGCAGGTGCCGCAGGCGGACGGCTCGAAGCAGGACATCATCTACGTGCTGGAAGTGAACCCGCGCGCGTCGCGCACGGTGCCGTACGTGTCGAAGGCGACCAGCCTGCCGCTCGCGAAGATCGCGGCGCGCGCGATGGTCGGCCAGAAGCTCGCGCAGCAGGGCGTGACGAAGGAAGTCGAGCCGCCGTACTTCAGCGTGAAGGAAGCTGTGTTCCCGTTCGTCAAGTTCCCGACCGTCGATCCGGTCCTCGGGCCCGAAATGCGCTCGACCGGCGAGGTGATGGGCGTCGGCCAGACGTTCGGCGAAGCGCTGTTCAAGTCGCAGCTCGCGGCCGGTTCGCGCCTGCCGGAGTCGGGCACGGTGCTGCTGACCGTGATGGACGCGGACAAGCCGAAGGCCGTCGAAGTCGCGCGCATGCTGCACGACCTCGGCTACCCGATCGTCGCGACCAAGGGGACGGCAGCCGCGATCGAAGCGGCCGGCGTGCCGGTGAAGGTCGTGAACAAGGTGAAGGACGGCCGTCCGCACATCGTCGACATGATCAAGAACGGCGAGATCGCACTCGTGTTCACGACGGTCGACGAGACGCGCCAGGCGATCGCCGATTCGCGCTCGATCCGCATGAGCGCGCAGGCGCACAAGGTCACGTACTACACGACGATGTCGGGCGCGCGCGCGGCGGTCGAAGGCCTGCGCTACCTGAAGGATCTGGAAGTCTATGATTTACAAGGTCTTCACGCTCGCCTAAACTAAGCGGTCAGTTACCTGTCGAAGCAACACGTGCCGCGATTAGGCGGTGTTTCCAGTGCATCGGAAGCGCGCTTAATCGCGGTGATTTTTTTTATAGCCGTTTTTAGCGATTGAGCCGTTTATGAGCACCATTCCGTTGACAAAGCGTGGCGCAGAGCAACTGCGCGATGAATTGCAGCGCCTCAAGTCCGTCGAGCGGCCGGCCGTGATCAACGCGATCGCGGAGGCCCGCGCACAGGGCGATCTGTCCGAAAACGCCGAATACGACGCAGCGAAGGAAAAGCAGGGCTTTATCGAGGGCCGCATCGCGGAACTCGAATCCAAGCTGTCCGCCGCGCAAATCATCGATCCCACGGTGCTCGACGCCGATGGCCGCGTGGTGTTCGCCGCGACGGTCGAACTCGAGGATCTCGAGTCGGGCGACACCGTCAAGTACCAGATCGTCGGCGACGACGAAGCCGATATCGATCACGGCCTGATCTCGGTCAGCTCGCCGATCGCGCGTGCGCTGATCGGCAAGTCCGAAGGCGACGTCGCGGCCGTGCAGGCGCCGAGCGGCGTGCGCGAGTACGAAATCATCTCGGTCAGCTACATCTGAAGCGGGGCGACGTGATGCCGCATCGCGTGTTCCGTCTGCTGTCGGCCGTGTGGGTCGGCAGCCTGCTGACGATCGGGTATGCGGTCGCGCCCGTATTGTTCAAGACGCTGGAGCGGATGACGGCCGGTTCGGTCGCCGCCCAGCTGTTCCGTATCGAGGCGATCCTCGGCGTCGTGTGCGGCGTACTGCTGCTCGCGCTGTCGAATCAGCAGGTGCGGCGCGGCAGCAGCGAGTATCGCCGCGTGCGCTGGATCGTCGCCGCGATGGTCGTATGCGTGCTGGTCGGGTATTTTGCGCTGCAGCCGTTCATGAACGCGCTGCGCGTGGCCGCGATGGATGCGGGCACCGATATCGCGAATTCGCCGTATGCGAGCCGCTTCGGGATGCTGCACGGCGTCTCGAGCGTGTTCTATCTCGTCGAAAGCGTGCTGGGGCTGATGCTGATCTGGCGTCTGCCGGCGCGCGACGCCTGAACGCCCGTCGCTGCGCGTTGCGCAACGACGGGGCAGGGCGGCACGGCAATCCGTGCCGCACCGGCGCGTTACTTGTCCTGGAACGGCCGCTTGGTGCTGGCCTGGCGCTTTTTCGCGCGCTTCACGGTACCGCCTGCCGTCACGCGTTCGTTGCCGCGCACCGTGACCTTGACCGGCCGCGGACGGCGCACGGGGCTCGCGTTCGGCGACACCTTGACGACCTTGACGGTGCGCGGTGCACGGCCTTTCTTGTCGTCCGCGGCTTCTGCCGCGCTCGGCAGCGCACCGGCACGACGGCCGCGGGCCGGCGCCGCAACCACGGCCTCGGGCTTCCAGATCACCAGCAGCTTGCCGATGTGTTGAATCGGCGCCGCGTTCAGGCGGTCGCAGATCTCGTCGTAGATTGCGATGCGCGTGTCGCGCTCGTCGCCGAACACGCGGATCTTGATCAGCTGGTGCGCATCGAGGTGCACCTTGATTTCCTTCAGCACGGCGTCGGTCAGCCCTTCGGCGCCGATCAGCACGACGGGCTTGAGCGCATGGGCCTGGGAGCGCAGCGCGGAGCGCTCGGCGGGAGAAAGCGAAAGGGCGGGCATGGAAATGTCGAAATCTAAATAAGGGCGCGCTGGCTGAAAAGCGATCGCGGGACGTTACCGCGTCAGCCGTGCGCCGAAACCACGTAAAATCGCGGCTTGGGCCTGAAAAGGGGCCGCAGCCGCGCGAAGAAGACGCGTATTATCCGCTAAAAGCGCGGCTTCACGAAGCAATTGGCAGCAATCTCTCTCTCGAATGGCAAAAAACCGCTTCAACCAGCACTGGCTGCACGACCACATCAACGACCCGTACGTCAAAATGGCGCAGCGGGAGGGCTATCGCGCGCGCGCCGCGTACAAGCTGAAGGAAATCGACGAGCAGGACAAGCTGATCCGTCCGGGCCAGGTGATCGTCGATCTCGGCGCCACGCCGGGCAGCTGGAGCCAGTATGCCCGCAACAAGCTCGCGCAGGGCAAGAAGCGCGACGCGGAGCGCGAAGGCGGCATCGACGGCACGATCGTTGCGCTCGACATCCTGCCGATGGAGCCGATCGCCGACGTCCACTTCCTGCAGGGCGATTTCCGCGAGGACGAGGTCCTTCACCAGCTCGAAGAAGTGCTCGAAGGCCGCGCGGTGGACCTTGTTATTTCCGACATGGCCCCCAACCTCTCTGGCGTGGCCTCGGCGGACGCGGCGCGCATCGAGCATCTCTGCGATCTGGCGCTCGAATTCGCGCAGAACCATCTGAAGCCGGACGGTGCGCTGCTCGTGAAGTGCTTTCACGGCAGCGGCTACAGCCAGATCGTCGAGAAATTCAAACAGCAGTTTAAGGTTGTCGCGCCGCGCAAGCCCAAGGCATCCCGCGACAAATCGTCCGAAACGTTCATTTTGGGTCGGCAGCTGAAGCATCCGCGCTGATGCGGAGTGCGGTGCCGCAAACGGGCTCCGGCCCTTGCCAGACAAGCGAAGCGCTATCGCCCCGGTTGTCAATGCTTATGGCGGGGGTGGTCGGACTGGATTAGAATGACCGAGGGGCGCCGCAAGGAAAATGTAGGCGCTCGTCTACGAGTGAAGGAGTGGTGCTTTGAACAACAATATGTTTTCGAAGGCAGCGGTGTGGCTGGTGATCGCACTGGTGCTGTTTACGGTGTTCAAGCAGTTCGACAAGCCCCGCGTCCAGGAAGGCGTGTCCTATTCGCAGTTCATGGACGACGCCAAGAACGGCAAGGTCAAGAACGTCATCGTTCAGGGGCGCAACCTCACCGTCACTCCGGCTGATGGCCAGAAATACCAGATCGTGTCGCCCGGCGACATCTGGATGGTCGGCGATCTGATGAAGTACGGCGTGCAGGTCAGCGGCAAGGCTGACGACGAGCCGAACGCGCTGATGTCCGCGCTGTACTACCTCGGGCCGACGATCCTGATCATCGTGTTCTGGTTCTACATGATGAGGCAGATGCAGGGGGGCGGCAAAGGCGGCGCATTCTCGTTCGGGAAATCGCGTGCGCGGCTGATCGACGAAAACAACAACGCGGTGAACTTCTCCGACGTCGCGGGCTGCGACGAAGCGAAGGAAGAAGTGTCCGAGCTCGTCGACTTCCTGCGCGATCCGCAGAAATTCCAGAAACTGGGCGGTCGCATTCCGCGCGGCGTGCTGCTGGTCGGCCCTCCGGGTACCGGCAAGACGCTGCTTGCCCGCGCGATCGCGGGTGAAGCGAAGGTGCCGTTCTTCAGCATCTCGGGTTCGGACTTCGTCGAAATGTTCGTCGGTGTCGGCGCGGCCCGTGTGCGCGACATGTTCGAGCAGGCGAAGAAGCATGCGCCGTGCATCGTGTTCATCGACGAAATCGACGCGGTCGGCCGTCATCGCGGCGCCGGCATGGGCGGCGGCAACGACGAGCGCGAGCAGACGCTGAACCAGATGCTCGTCGAGATGGACGGCTTCGAGGCGAATTCCGGCGTGATCGTGATCGCCGCCACCAACCGTTCCGACGTGCTCGACAAGGCGCTGCTGCGTCCGGGCCGTTTCGACCGCCAGGTCTATGTCGGCCTGCCGGATATCCGCGGCCGCGAGCAAATCATGCGCGTGCACCTGCGCAAGGTGCCGATCGCGAACGACGTCGACGCGGCAGTCATCGCACGCGGCACGCCGGGCTTCTCGGGCGCCGATCTCGCGAACCTCGTGAACGAGGCCGCGCTGTTCGCCGCACGTCGTGGCAAGCGCATCGTCGAGATGCAGGACTTCGAGGACGCGAAGGACAAGATCTTCATGGGTCCGGAGCGCAAGTCGGCCGTGATCCGCGAGGAAGCGAAGCGCGCAACCGCCTATCACGAGTCGGGCCACGCGGTGATCGCGAAGCTGCTGCCGAAGGCCGACCCGGTGCACAAGGTCACGATCATCCCGCGCGGTCGCGCGCTGGGCGTCACGTGGCAGTTGCCGGAGCATGACAACGAGACGTATTCGAAGGATTACCTGCTGGACCGCCTCGCGATCCTGTTCGGTGGCCGGGTGGCCGAAGAGCTGTTCATGAACCTGGTCAGCACCGGCGCATCGGACGACTTCAACAAGGCCACGCAGACGGCGCGTGCAATGGTCGCCCGGTTCGGCATGACCGACGCGCTCGGGCCGATGGTCTATGTCGACGACGAGAACGATGCGTCGCCGTTTGGCCGGGGCTTCACGCGCACGATCTCGGAAGCGACGCAGCAGAAGGTCGACTCGGAAATCCGCCGCGTGCTCGACGAACAGTACGGCCTCGCGCGCCGCCTGCTCGAAGAGAACCGCGACAAGGTCGAAGCGATGACGGCCGCACTGATGGAGTGGGAGACGATCGACGCCGATCAGATCAACGACATCATGGAAGGCCGTCCGCCGCGCTCGCCGAAGAGTTCGCCGGCTGTCGGCGGCGATTCGTCGGGCGGCGGCAGCAGCGCCGAGGTGAAACCCGGCAACGCGCCGGCGCCGGCCACGCCGGCGGCATAATCTCCGCTTTAACGCCGTTCACGGGCTGGTGTGGCTTCACACCGGCCCGTTTTGCATTCATCCACATCCGTTGCTCGTGTCCGACTCCGCAGTGTCCCCGTTCCTTCCCGCGCCGCTCCAGTGCGGCCGCTTCGAACTGACGTTCGAACGCCCGCTCGTGATGGGCATCCTCAACGCCACGCCCGATTCGTTCTCCGACGGCGGCCGCTTCCTCGCGCGCGACGATGCGCTGCGCCGGGCCGAGCGGATGATTGCCGAAGGCGCCGACCTGCTCGATATCGGCGGCGAATCGACGCGCCCCGGTGCGCCGCCCGTGCCGCTCGACGAAGAGCTCGCGCGCGTGATCCCGCTCGTGGAGGCGCTGCGGCCGCTGAACGTGCCGCTGTCGATCGATACCTACAAGCCGGCCGTGATGCGCGCGGCGCTGGCCGCCGGCGCGGACCTGATCAACGACATCTGGGGGTTCCGCCAACCGGGCGCGATCGACGCGGTGCGCGACGGCAACAGCGGCCTGTGCGCGATGCACATGCTCGGCGAGCCGCAGACGATGCAGGTCGGCGAGCCCGACTACGGCGACGTCGTGACCGACGTGCGCGATTTTCTCGCCGCGCGCGCGCAGGCGTTGCGCGACGCCGGCGTGGCGGCGGAGCGCATCTGCGTCGATCCCGGCTTCGGGTTCGGCAAGGCGGTCGTCGACGACAACTATGCGCTGCTGGCCGCGTTGCCGGACACGGCGCCCGCGCGGCCCGACGGGCGCGCCTACCCGATTCTCGCGGGCATGTCGCGCAAGTCGATGCTCGGCGCGGTGATCGACGGCAAGCCGCCGCTCGAGCGCGTCGCGGCGAGCGTGGCGGCCGCGTTGTGCGCTGTCGAGCGTGGCGCCGCGATCGTGCGCGTGCACGATGTCGCGGCGACGGTCGATGCACTCAGAGTCTGGAACGCCGTGCGCGCAGCCGCGCGGCAACGATAAGTCAGAAAACGAAGGAGGAAGGACCCCATGGGACGTCGATATTTCGGCACGGACGGTATTCGCGGCACGGTGGGCGACGCGCCCATCACGCCGGATTTCGTATTGCGTCTCGGTTATGCGGCCGGCAAGGTACTGGCCGGCTCGGCCGACGTCGCGGCAGGCTCGCGTCCGACCGTGCTGATCGGCAAGGACACGCGCGTGTCGGGCTACATGCTCGAAGCCGCGCTCGAGGCCGGCTTCTCGGCAGCCGGCGTCGACGTGATGCTGGCCGGCCCGATGCCGACCCCCGGCGTCGCGTACCTGACGCGTGCGCTGCGCCTGTCGGCCGGTGTCGTGATCAGCGCGTCGCACAACCCGTATCACGACAACGGGATTAAGTTTTTCTCGGCTGACGGCAACAAGCTGCCGGACGACACCGAAGCCGCGATCGAAGCGTGGCTCGACAAGCCGCTCGAATGCGCGGCGTCCGACGGGCTCGGCAAGGCGCGCCGCCTCGACGACGCAGCCGGCCGCTACATCGAATTCTGCAAGAGCACGTTCCCGGCCGCGTTCAACCTGCGCGGACTGAAGCTCGTGATCGATTGCGCACACGGCGCCGCGTACCAGATCGCGCCGCACGTGTTCCACGAACTCGGCGCGGACGTCATTCCGATCGGCGTCGCGCCGAACGGCTTCAACATCAACGACGGCGTCGGCGCGACCGCGCCGGACGCGCTGGTGCGCGCGGTGCGGGCGAACCACGCCGATCTCGGCATCGCGCTCGACGGCGACGCCGATCGCCTGCAGGTCGTCGACGCGGCCGGCCGCCTGTACAACGGCGACGAGCTGCTCTACGTGCTGGTGAAGGACCGCATCGTCACCGACGGCAAGGTCGAAGGCGCGGTCGGCACGCTGATGACCAACCTCGCCGTCGAAGTCGCGCTGCAGCGCGAGGGCGTGAAGTTCGTCCGTGCGGCGGTTGGCGACCGCTACGTGCTCGAGCAGTTGCGCGAGCATGGCTGGCAGCTCGGCGCGGAAGGGTCGGGCCACATCCTGTCGCTCGACCGGCATTCGACCGGCGACGGCATCGTGTCGGCGCTGCTGGTGCTGGCCGCGCTGAAGCGCAGGGGCCGTACGCTCGCGCAGATGCTCGACGGCGTCACGCTGTTCCCGCAGAAGCTGATCAACGTGCGGATGAAGCCGGGCGCCGACTGGAAGGGCAGCGCGTCGATTCGCGCGGCGATCGACGCAGCCGAAGCCGCGCTTGCCGGCAGCGGCCGCGTGCTGATCCGCGCATCGGGCACGGAGCCCGTGCTGCGCGTGATGGTCGAGGCGCAGCAGGCGGCCGACGCGGTGCGCCATGCGGAGACGATCGCCGACGCGGTGCGGGCGGCGACGACCTGACCGGGACAGGGCGCGCGGCGGCCCGGCCGCTTGCGCGCCCGTTTTCGGTGAATGTGCATGCGGCGCCCTCGGGCGCCGCGGTTTTGTCGGACGCAAAGGTTTGCGACACCTAATAGAAGGGTCCTTCGCCAAACGCATTCTTCCGATCAATTCAGGCATCCGACCCCGGAATCACGCCTGCCGCCGGACCGGGCTCCCCCTCCGGCCGACCCTGCGCTACGATGCGCGCGCACGCCCTTGAAAACGGGCGTTCACCCCGCCCCTCCGAGGCAGGCAATTCTTGCCGCCAGCGCCGCTGCGGCGCCCCGACGCGCCACCCGATACTCCCTTTCAACCAGTCATGTTACTGTCACGCCAGTTTCATCGATTGTCACATTACCGTCATGAGCAGCCCCTAACCTTCGCGGTGCCGTAGTCATCCGCTCACACACTGGAGGTCTCATGAAATTGATGCAAACCGCGATTGCCGGCCTGGCTGGCGCGCTTTTCGCCGTCGCCGCCCACGCTGCCGACATCACGGGCGCAGGCAGCACGTTCGCGATGCCGATCTATACGAAATGGGCCGCGGACTACCAGCAGTCCGGCGGTTCGAAGGTCAACTACCAGGGCATCGGCTCGTCGGGCGGCCTGAAGCAGATCGTCGCGAAGACGGTCGATTTTGCCGGTTCGGACGCACCGCTGAAGGATGAAGAGCTCGCGAAGGAAGGCCTGTTCCAGTTCCCGACGGTGGTCGGCGGCGTGGTGCCGGTCGTCAACGTGCCGGGCGTGAAGGCCGGCGAACTGACGCTGTCGGGCCCGGTGCTCGGCGACATCTACCTCGGCAAGATCAAGAAGTGGAACGACCCGGCGATCGCCGCGCTGAACCCGAAGGTCAAGCTGCCGGATACGGACATCGCCGTGGTCCGCCGCGCTGACGGTTCGGGCACGAGCTTCATCTGGACGAACTACCTGTCGAAGGTCAACGACGAGTGGAAGTCGAAGATCGGCGAAGGCACGACGGTCAACTGGCCGACGGGCACGGGCGGCAAGGGCAACGACGGCGTCGCGGCCTTCGTGCAGCGCCTGCCGGGTGCGATCGGCTACGTCGAGTGGGCGTACGCGAAGAAGAACAACATGACCTACACGGCCCTGAAGAATTCGACGGGCACGGTGGTCGAGCCGAAGACGGAAACGTTCAAGGCCGCGGCAGCCGGCGCGAACTGGTCGAAGTCGTTCTACCAGATCCTGACGAACCAGCCGGGCAAGGAAGCATGGCCGGTCGTCGGTGCGACGTTCGTGCTGCTGCACGCGAAGCAGGACAAGCCGGAGCAGGGCGCGGAAACGCTGAAGTTCTTCAGCTGGGCGTTCAAGAACGGCGAGAAGGCTGCCGACAGCCTCGACTACATCTCGCTGCCGGCGACGGTCGAGACGGAAATCCGCAAGCAGTGGAAGACGAAGGTGACGGACGCTTCGGGCAAGCCGGTCGCCGCCGAGTAAGCCATCCAGCGGTTCGCTGCCCGGCCGTGCCGGTCGGGCAGTGTGTGCGGTAAAGCCGGGCGTCACGGCGCCCGGCGATCAAAAGCAGGCACCCATGTCTGATATTTCATACACGTCCTCCCGATCGCCCGACAGTGCGCAGCAGCGCGCGCCGAGCCGTCTCGGGGATGTCCTGTTCGGCGGCCTCGCACGGCTCGCCGCGATCGTGACCCTGCTGCTGCTGGGCGGGATCATCGTTTCCCTGATCATTGCGTCGATGCCGACCATCCAGAAGTTCGGCATCGGCTTCCTGTGGCAATCCGAGTGGGATCCGAACTCGGATGTGTACGGCGCACTCGTGCCGATCTACGGCACCATCGTGACGTCGATCATTGCACTCGTCATCGCGGTGCCGGTCAGTTTCGGCATCGCACTGTTCCTCACCGAGCTGGCGCCCGTGTGGCTGCGCCGTCCGCTCGGCATCGCGATCGAGCTGCTCGCCGCGATCCCGTCGATCGTGTATGGCATGTGGGGCCTGCTCGTGTTCGCGCCGATCTTCGCCGAATACTTCCAGAAGCCGCTCGGCCGCCTGTTCAAGGACGTGTGGGTGCTCGGCCCGCTGACGTCCGGCCCGCCGATCGGCATCGGCATCCTCGCGGCCGGCGTGATCCTCGCGATCATGATCATCCCGTACATCGCATCGGTGATGCGCGACGTGTTCGAAGTCACGCCGGTGCTGCTGAAGGAATCGGCATACGGGATCGGCTGCACGACCTGGGAAGTGATGTGGAAGGTCGTGCTGCCCTACACGAAGACCGGCGTGATCGGCGGCGTGATGCTCGGCCTCGGCCGCGCGCTCGGCGAAACGATGGCCGTGACGTTCGTGATCGGCAACACGAACCTGCTCGACAGCGTGTCGCTGTTCGCGCCGGGCAACAGCATCACGTCGGCGCTCGCGAACGAATTCGCGGAAGCGCAGCCGGGCCTGCATACGTCGGCGCTGATGGAGCTTGGCCTGATCCTGTTCGTGATCACGTTCATCGTGCTGTCCATCTCCAAACTGCTGCTGCTTCGTCTCGAGAAGGGAGAGGGCAAGAAATGAGCGAGCCCATCATGAATTTCCCGGGGCCGGACGGCGCCGTGCTCGACGCGATGCGCAATCGTCTGCAGCGCCAGCGCAAGGTCGTCAACGCGATCGCGCTCACCGCGTCGCTCGGCGCGATGGCTTTCGGCCTGCTGTGGCTCGTGTGGATTCTCTACACGACCGTGCACCTCGGCGTCGGCGGCCTGTCGCTGCAACTGTTCACCGAGTCGACGCCGGCCCCGAACACGGAAGGCGGCGGTCTCGCGAACGCGATCGTCGGCAGCCTGCTGCTGTGCGGCTTCGGCACGCTGGTCGGCACGCCGATCGGCATCCTCGCGGGCGTCTATCTCGCCGAATACGGCCAGAAGAACCTGCTCGCCAGCACGATCCGCTTCATCAACGACATCCTGCTGTCGGCGCCGTCGATCGTCATCGGCCTGTTCGTGTACGCGATCGTCGTCGCGAAGTCGGGGCGTTTCTCGGGCTGGGCCGGCGTGATCGCGCTCGCGCTGCTGCAGATTCCGATCGTGATCCGCACGACCGAGAACATGCTCAAGCTCGTGCCGAACGCGCTGCGCGAAGCGGCCGTCGCGCTCGGCACGCCGAAGTGGCGCATGGTGCTGAAGATCACGCTGCGCGCGTCGGTCGGCGGGATCGTGACGGGCGTGCTGCTCGCGGTCGCGCGGATCGCCGGCGAAACGGCGCCGCTGCTGTTCACCGCGCTGTCGAACCAGTTCTTCTCGGTCGACATGAGTCAGCCGATGGCGAACCTGCCGGTCACGATCTACAAGTTCGCGATGAGCCCGTTCGCGGAATGGCAGTCGCTCGCATGGGCGGGCGTGTTCCTGATTACGCTCGGGGTGCTCGGACTGAACGTCCTGGCGCGCTCGATCTTCTCGAAAAAGTAACGGCGGAGCAATCCGATGAATATGGCAGAAAGCCACCTGAATCCCGTCGAGCGCACCGCTGCGCCCGCCGGCACGCAAGACGCGGCGCACGGCCGTCCGCTCGCGCCGCTGAACGCGAAGATCGAGGTCAACAACCTCAACTTCTTCTACAACAAGTTCCACGCGCTGAAGAACATCAACCTGCGCATTCCCGAAGGGAAGGTGACGGCGTTCATCGGCCCGTCGGGCTGCGGCAAGTCGACGCTGCTGCGCACGTTCAACAAGATGTTCGCGCTCTATCCGGAGCAGCGCGCCGAAGGCGAAATCCTGATGGACGGCGAGAACCTGCTGACGACGAAGCGCGACATCTCGCTGCTGCGCGCACGGATCGGCATGGTGTTCCAGAAGCCGACCCCGTTCCCGATGTCGATCTACGACAACATCGCGTTCGGCGTGAAGATGTTCGAAAAGCTCACGCGCTCGGAAATGGACGACCGCGTCGAGTGGGCGCTCACGAAGGCCGCGCTGTGGAACGAAGTGAAGGACAAGCTGGGCCAGAGCGGCTACGGGCTGTCGGGCGGCCAGCAGCAGCGTCTGTGCATCGCGCGCGGCATCGCGATCCGTCCGGAAGTGCTGCTGCTCGACGAGCCGTGCTCGGCGCTCGACCCGATCTCGACCGGCCGCATCGAGGAGCTGATCGCGGAGCTGAAGAGCGACTACACGGTCGTGATCGTCACGCACAACATGCAGCAGGCCGCACGCTGCTCGGATTACACGGCCTACATGTACCTGGGCGAGCTGATCGAGTTCGGCGAAACCGAAAAGATCTTCATCAAGCCGGTGCGCAAGGAAACGGAAGACTACATCACCGGCCGCTTCGGCTGATGACGGAGAACAACAGTCATGTCGGATAAACATCTGTCGAGCCAGTTCGACGCGGACCTGAATGCCGTGTCGTCGAAAGTACTGGAAATGGGCGGACTCGTGGAGTCGCAGATCGTCGGCGCGATGCACGCGCTGAACGAATTCGATCGCGAGCGCGCCGAGAAGGTGATCGCGGCCGAGGAAACGCTGAACGCGATGGAAGTGGACATCGACCAGGAATGCGGCAACATCATCGCGCGGAGACAGCCTGCCGCGCGTGACCTGCGTCTTTTGATGTCGATCTCGAAAACGATTACGAACCTCGAGCGTGCCGGCGACGAAGCGGAGAAGATCGCGAAGCGCGTGCGCCGCCTGATCGACGAGCCGGCCGCGCGCGCGGTCAACATCGCCGAGATCAAGGTGTCGGGCGAGATGGCCGTGACGATCCTGCGCCGCGCGCTCGATGCGTTCGCGCGCCTCGATACGGTGGCCGCCGCGCAGATCGTCAAGGACGACAAGGAAATCGACCAGGAATTCCGCGCGTTCGTGCGCAAGCTCGTGTCGTACATGCAGGAAGACCCGCGCACGATCTCGGTCGGCCTCGAATACCTGTTCATCGCGAAGGCGATCGAACGGATCGGCGACCACGCGAAGAACATCGCCGAATTCATCATCTACATCGTGAAGGGCACCGACGTGCGGCACCAGCCGCGCGACACGCTCGATCGCGAAGCCAACAGTTAATCGACTCCGTACAGGAAGAACAGAGGTGCCGATGCCCAGCAACATTCTCGTCGTTGAAGATGAGCCCGCGATTTCCGAACTGATCTCGGTGAATCTCCAGCACGCCGGTCACTGCCCGATCCGTGCGTACAACGCCGAACAGGCGCAGAACCTGATCAGCGACGTGCTGCCCGATCTCGTGCTGCTCGACTGGATGCTGCCGGGCAAGTCCGGCATCGCGTTCGCGCGCGACCTGCGCAACAACGAACGGACCAAACACATCCCGATCATCATGCTCACCGCCCGCGGCGACGAGCAGGACAAGGTGCTCGGCCTCGAAATCGGTGCGGACGACTACGTGACGAAGCCGTTCTCGCCGAAGGAACTGATGGCGCGGATCAAGGCCGTGCTGCGCCGCCGCGCGCCGCAGCTGACCGAGGACGTCGTGTCGATCAACGGGCTGCGCCTCGACCCGGCCACGCATCGCGTCGCCGCGCACGGCGACGGCAGCGAGATCAAGCTCGATCTCGGCCCGACCGAGTTCCGCCTGCTGCATTTCTTCATGACGCATCCGGAGCGCGTGCACAGCCGCACGCAACTGCTCGACCAGGTGTGGGGCGACCACGTGTTCGTCGAGGAGCGTACCGTCGACGTGCACATCAAACGATTGCGCGCGGCCTTGAAACCGGCCGGCTGCGATGCGATGATCGAAACCGTGCGCGGCAGCGGCTACCGCCTCGCCAAGCACGCGTAACGTATCCGGGCATGCCGTGTGCCGCGGCATGCCGTTCCTTCTTTCGGACGCTGAATCATGAACATCATCTGGGCGCGCTTCCTGGTGTCGCTCGTGCTGCTCGTGCTGATCGGCGTATTGGTCGGCGTCTTCGCCGGCCCGACCGCGGGCCTCGTGTTCGTGGTCGTGATGCTGGTCGCGCAGGGCTTTTTCAGCACCTTCCATACGCAGCGTCTGTGGCGCCTGCTCGATGCGCCGGTCTACGGCGAAGTGCCGAGCGCGCCGGGCATCTGGGGCGAGATCTACTACCGGCTGCACAAGCTCGCGAAACAGTGGCATGCGCAGGTGCGGCAGGTCGAACAGCAGCATTCGCGCTTCATCCAGGCGATCCAGGCGTCGCCGAACGGCGTCGCGATGCTCGACGACCACGACCAGATCGAGTGGTGCAACGCGATCGCCGAAGTCCATTTCGGCCTCGATGCGAAGCGCGACCTGCGCCAGCACATCACGAACCTGGTGCGCCATCCCGATTTCGTCCGCTACCTGAACGCGCAGCATTACGACGAGACGCTGTTGATGCGCGGCATGGGCGACTCGCGGCAGAACGTGCTGGCCGTGCAGGTGTTTCCGTACGGCGAGAACCGCAAGCTGCTGCTCACGCAGGACATCACCGAGCTCGAGCGTACCGACGCGATGCGGCGTGACTTCGTCGCGAATGTGTCGCACGAGCTGAAGACGCCGCTCACCGTGCTGTCGGGCTTCCTGGAGACGATGCGCGAGCTGCCGCTGAACGAGGAGGACCGCGCGCGCTATCTCGACATGATGGAGCAGCAGGCGTCGCGGATGCGGCACATCGTGACCGACCTGCTGGTGCTCGCGAAGCTGGAAGGCGAGAGCAAGCCGCCGGTCGATCACGCGATCGACATGCGTGCGGTGTTCGACCATCTGAAGGAGGATGCGCAGACGCTGTCGAGCGGGCATCACGACATCGCGTTCTCGATCGACGAGACGCTCGGTGTCACCGGTGCGCAGACGGAATTGTTCAGCGCGTTCGCGAATCTCGTCACGAACGCGATCCGCTATACGCCGGACGGCGGCAAGATCGTCGTGTCGTGGCGGCGCGAGGGCGCGCAGGGCGTGTTTTCCGTCACGGACAGCGGCTTCGGGATTCCGGCCGCCGACCTGCCGCGGCTCACCGAACGCTTCTACCGCGTCGATCGCAGCCGTTCGCGCGACACGGGCGGCACGGGCCTCGGCCTCGCGATCGTCAAGCACGTGCTGCAGCGGCACGATGCGCATCTGTACGTGCAGAGCGAGGAAGGGCGCGGCAGTACGTTCACCGCGCGGTTCCCGGGCTCGCGCATCATCGCGATCCGGCCGGCCGCCTACGAAGCATGATCGCGTCGCGTTCCGGCGTTAAAAAAGCAGCCCGCGGGCTGCTTTTTTCATGGCGATGCGGTACGTCGCCCGCATCGCACCGACGGCTCACGAACAGAACTTCGCGAGCAGCCCGAGTTGCGCGTTGCGAATCGTCTTGCCCGCGCGGCGCCGGCGATAGTGGCCGTCGCTGTGCATCTGCCATGCCGACTGGTTGTCGCCGAGGCACACCGACAGCCCCTCGGCGATCACGCGCCGCTTGAGCTTGCGATCGCGGATCGGGAACGCGACTTCGACGCGGCGGAACAGGTTGCGGTCCATCCAGTCGGCACTCGACAGGTAGACGTCCTCGGCGCCGCCTGCGTGGAAATAGTAGATCCGGTGGTGTTCGAGGAAGCGGCCGACGATCGAGCGCACCGTGATGTTTTCCGACAGCCCCGGCACGCCGGGCTTCAGCGCGCAGACGCCGCGCACGATCAGGTCGACCTTGACGCCGGCCTGCGACGCTTCGTACAACGCAGCGATCACCGATGGCTCGAGCAGCGCGTTCATTTTCGCGACGATGCGCGCGCGCTTGCCGGCCTGCGCGTTGTCGATCTCCGCGCGAATCGAATCGATGATGCGCGGATGCAGCGTGAACGGCGACTGCCACAGCTCGTGCAGCGTCAGTTCGCCGCCGATGCCGGTCAGTTGCTGGAACACGTGATGAACGTCCTCGCAGATCTTCTGGTCAGCCGTCATCAGCCCGAAGTCGGTGTAGAGGCGCGCGGTGCGCGGATGGTAGTTGCCGGTGCCGAGGTGCACGTAGCGGCGCAGCGATGCCTTGCCGGCCTGCACGACGCGCCGCACGATCAGCATCATCTTCGCGTGGCACTTGTGGCCGACCACGCCGTACACGACATGCGCGCCGACGGCTTCGAGCTGCGACGCCCAGTTGATGTTGGTTTCCTCGTCGAAGCGCGCGAGCAGCTCGACGACGACGGTCACTTCCTTGCCGTTGCGCGCGGCTTCCATCAGCGCGTCCATCAGCGGCGAGTCGGTGCCGGTGCGGTAGATCGTCTGCTTGATCGCGACGACGCTCGGATCCTTCGCGGCCTGCTGCAGCAGCTCGAGCACCGGCTGGAAGCTCTCGTACGGGTGGTGCAGCAGGAGGTCGCCGGCGTCGATCGCATCGAACATCGTCGGCGCGTTGGCGATTGCCGCGGGAGTCGACGCGGTGAACGGCGTGAACTTCAGGTCGGGTCGATCGACGAGATCGGGAATCTGCATCAGGCGCACGAGGTTCACGGACCCGGCCACGCGATAGCAGTCCTTGTCGCCGAGTTCGCTTTCCTCGAGCAGGCGTCGCACGATGTGCAGCGGCGTGTCCGCCGATACTTCGAGGCGTACCGCGTTGCCGAGGTGGCGCGCGGGCAGCTCGCCCTGCAGCGCGACACGCAGGTTGGTGATTTCGTCTTCGTCGACGAACAGCTCGCTGTTGCGCGTGATGCGGAACTGGTTGCAGCTCTTCACGACGAGTTGCGGGAACAGTTCGCCGACGAAGCGCTGCATGAACGAGCTCAGCAGCACGAAGCCGTGCTCGAAACCCGACAGCGCGTGCGGCATGCGCACCACGCGCGGCAGCGCGCGCGGCGCCTGCACGATGCCCATCACGGCCTGGCGGCCGAACGCGTCGCGGCCTTCGAGCTCGACGACGAAGTTCAGGCTCTTGTTCAGCACGCGCGGGAACGGGTGCGCCGGATCGAGGCCGATCGGCGTCAGCACGGGCAGCAGCTCGTCGAGGAAGTAGTGTCGCGCCCATTCGAGCTGCTCGTCGTTCCACGTGTCGCTCGCGTGGAAGTAGATGCCTTCCTGTTCGAGCGCGGGCAGCACGGTTTCGTGCAGCATCGTGTACTGTCGATGGACGAGCCGCTGCGCGCGTTCGACGACGAGATCGTAAGCGTGCTGTAACGACATGCCGTCGGGCGTCAGCGCGCCGGGGTTGTCGCGGATCTGCTCCTGCAGGCCGGCCATCCGGACTTCGAAGAATTCGTCGAGGTTGCTGCTGGTGATGCAGATGAAGCGCAGGCGCTCGAGCAACGGGACTTGCGGATCGGCCGCCTGGGCCAGCACGCGCTCGTTGAAACCGAGGATGCCGAGTTCACGATTGAGAAGCGGGTAACGGACGGACATCGGCAGAGTAGGGGGTAATTCAGGCGATGATTCGAAAGGACGCTCGGAAACTCTCACGGTACGATGACGTGCTGATGACAATAATGGTTTTATATCGGGAAATTCTACGCCGTAACCCTTTCGTCGCATAAATGTTTCGGCTATATGGAATCGAGCAGTGTGCATGCCCGTGAAGCGTGGCAACGGCAAGCGTTCCACGCTTAAAATGTCGCCTTTGATTGATCGCCCTCGGTTGCCGGAACGGCTGCCGCGGAAGAACGCGCACGGAGCCCCCTTCTGATGGTTACAACTCCCCACTTGCTGGCTGCCGTGGATCTCGGCTCGAACAGCTTCCGGCTGATCGTCGGGCGCGTCGAGGAAACGCCGGCAGGCAGCCAGATCTATCCGGTCGACGCGCTGCGCGAGCCGGTCCGGCTGGCCGCGGGCCTGTCGAGCGACAAGATGCTCGACCGCGCGTCGCAGGAGCGTGGCTGGGAGGCGCTCAAGCGGTTCGGCGAGCGCCTGCGCGATTTTCATCCCGATCATGTGCGCGCGGTGGCGACCAACACGCTGCGTGTCGCGAAGAACGCCGCGGAATTTCTCGGCGAGGCCGAGGCGGCGCTCGGGTTCCCGATCGAAGTGATCGCGGGCCGCGAAGAGGCGCGCCTCATCTATGCGGGCGCCGCGCACTCGGTGCCGGCGAGCGCCGGCAAGCGGCTCGTCGTCGACATCGGCGGCGGCTCGACCGAATTCATCATCGGCTCGCACTACACGCCGATCGTGATGGAGAGCCTCTATATCGGCTGCGTGAGCCATAGCCGCACGTTCTTCCCGGCCGGCAACGTCGACGAGTACACGATGCGGCAGGCCGAACTCGCGGCCAAGCGCGAGATCCAGATTATTTCGAGCGAGTACAAGAAGGCCGGCTGGGACCAGGCGATCGGCTCGTCCGGCACCGCGCGCGCGCTCGCGGAACTCGTCGAGGCGAACGGCTTCAACGATCCGGGCATCACGCACGGCATTTCGCGCGGCGGGCTCGAGCGGCTGAAGCGCGCGCTGATCAAGTCGGAGAACGTCAACCGGCTGAAGCTGATCGCGCTGAAGCCCGACCGCGTGCCGGTGCTCGCGGGTGGCCTAGCGATCATGCTGGCGGTGTTCGAGGAACTCGGCGTCGACTACGTCGACACGACCGACGGCGCGCTGCGCCTCGGCGTGCTGTACGACCTGCTCGGCCGGACGCAGCACGAGGACATGCGTGCGGTGACCGTCGAGGGTTTCACGCGCCGCTACGGCGTCGATCGCGCGCAGGCCGAGCGGATCGGGGCGCTCGCGGCGCGTTTCTACGACGAGCTCGAGGAAGACGACGAGGAAGCGCGCGAGGAAGGGCGGATGTTCCTCGGCTGGGCGGCTGCGTTGCACGAGATCGGCCTGTCGATCTCGCACAGCGCGTATCACAAGCATTCGGCCTATATCGCGAGCAATGCGGACATGCCGGGTTTTTCGCGCACCGACCAGGCCCGGCTCGCCGCGCTCGTGCTCGGCCATGCGGGCAAGCTCGGCAAGCTGTCGCAGTCGCGTGAGGTCGAGTGGCCGCTGCTGTTCTGCCTGCGGCTCGCGGCGCTGCTGTGCCGGCGCCGGACCGATGCGGGGCTCCCCGATATTTCCGTCTCGCAGATGAAGAAGGGCGGTTATGAGGTGCGCCTGCCGAACGCGTGGGTCGAGCAGAACCCGTTGACCGACTACAGCCTCAGCCAGGAGGCGGCGGAGTGGGAGAAGGTCGGTATCCCGTATCGCGTGGTGTATACCGGCGCGTGACGGGGCGATAGCGGGCCCGGAAGGTGTTTCGGGATGCCACGAGCCGGGTGGGCGGTATGCTGCGCCATCCGTTCGGCGCGGCCGCACGCTCGTGCTGGCGGCCCGCTCAGTCCGACGAGCAGACGATCGCGGTCAGGAACGGGAATGCCTGCTTGACGGTGGCGTCGCTGCCGGCCTTGCGCACGGCTTCCTCGACCGAGCCCTTCGTGCCGCGTACGACGACGCCGTAGGCCCAGTCGCCGATCGGCGTGCCGTCGCCCGGACGGAAGATCGGGTCGTTCGCCTGGTAGCCGAGCACGACATAGACGCCGAAGCCGTAGGCCGTCAGCGGGTGGTTCGTGCGGAACGCATTGACCGAGTTCGATTCGACGTGCATCGGCTCCGACTGGATGTCGCCGGCGGCGAGCAACGGTGCGACGAACTTGTGGCCGGTCGAATGGCAGTCGAGCGCGTCGTCGAGCGCTTTCGCCGACGCGGTGCCGGCGGCGGTGGTCGCGAGCATGAGCAGCGACGCGCAGAGGGCTGGCTTGAGAACGTTGTTTTTCATGCGCGGTTGCCGGGTTGTTTCACACGTATTATCGCGTGTTCCAGCAAGTTTCGTGCGCGGGCTTGACGGCGGATGCGCGGGCGCATCGACGTGGTGGCGGGCCCGTACCCGGGCCGCCGCGCGCTGCGGGAAATGGGTAGGCGATTCCAGGGCCGGTAAAAAGCGCCCGTAAACGGAAAAGGGGCTACGGTGTTCAACCGTAACCCCTTGATTCCTGTGGTCGGAGCGAAAGGATTCGAACCTTCGACCCTCTGATCCCAAATCAGATGCGCTACCAGGCTGCGCTACGCTCCGACGAGCCAAAGATAATAACGTCGAATGGCCGATTCGGTCAATCACGATATGCGGGTAAATGCCGCGGCGGCGAGCGGTCCGCGATTTGCGACAATTCACGGGACGATCGGCCGGCCCGTACGCATGCGCGCGCGGGCGCTCGCCGAAGCAAGGAGAACATCATGATGAACCTGATCCTGTGGCGTCACGCCGAAGCCGAAGATTACGCAACGAGCGATCTCGCGCGCCAGTTGACCGTGCGCGGCCGCAAGGACGCGCAGGCGATGGCCAAATGGCTGCGCGGGCGGCTCGAGACGAATACCGTGATTCTCGCGAGCCCGGCGGCGCGCACCGTGCAGACCGTGGAGGCGCTGACCGACCAGTACCGGACCGTCGACGCGCTCGCGCCGGGCGGCGGCGTCGACGACGTGCTGACGGCGGCCGGCTGGCCGGAAGGCATCGCGCCGACGGTCGTGATCGTCGGCCACCAGCCGACGCTCGGCAGCGTCGCCGCGCAGCTGGTCGCCGGCAGCGACGACAGCTGGAGCGTCAAGAAGGGCGGAATCGTGTGGCTGGCGAGCCGCACGCGCGACGGCAACCGGCAGGCCGTGCTGCGGGCGGTACTGACGCCCGAACTGGTGTAAAGCCCCGTCTGAATAGGTTTGAAGGGATTGATCATACGGTTTCGCAAGCTTTCTGCTAAAGTCAATTCGGCGACACGTCATTGAAAGGACACGGTCGTGCCACATAACGGTCACGGCCGATTACTACATTGGCGGGCATGTCGTCCTATTCCTTACGATCAGGAAAGCCTAATGCGAGAACTGCCGACGCCTACGCTCCCCTTTGCCTCGCTGCCCCTCGACACGTCGCGGCGCCACCTGCCGCGCGCCAGTGAAACCGTCACATCCGAGTATCGCCTGCGCGCCGCATGGGCGCGCACGGAAGACGAATTGCGCGAAGCCCAGCGCCTGCGCTTCAGCGTGTTCGCCGAAGAGATGGGCGCGCAGGTCAGCGGCCCGTCCGGTCTCGACGTCGATCCGTTCGACGCGTATTGCGACCACCTGCTGGTCCGCGATCTCGACACGCTGAAAGTCGTCGGCACGTACCGCGTGCTGCCGCCGCACCAGGCGGCGCGGGTCGGCCGCCTGTACGCCGAAGGCGAATTCGACCTGTCGCGCCTCACGCACCTGCGCGGCAAGATGGTCGAGGTCGGCCGCTCGTGCGTGCACAGCGACTATCGCAGCGGCGCCGTCATCATGGCGCTGTGGGGCGGGCTGGGCGCGTACATGATGCAGAACGGCTACGAGACGATGCTCGGCTGCGCGAGCGTGTCGATGGCCGACGGCGGCCACTACGCGGCGAACCTGTACCAGTCGCTGTCGGCCGGCTCACTGACTGCGCCCGAGTATCGCGCGTTCCCGCACACGGCCCTGCCGGTCGACGAACTGCAGACGGGCACCGTCGTTGCGCCGCCGCCGCTGATCAAGGGTTATCTGCGTCTTGGCGCGAAGATTTGCGGCGCACCGGCCTGGGATCCCGACTTCAACTGCGCGGATTTCCTGACGCTGTTCCGCCTGTCGGACATCAACGCGCGCTACGCCCGCCACTTCCTGGGCTGAGCGGTCCGAATCGCATCGCGCCCTCTGAGGGCGCGCTGCGCGCAAGCGAACGCCGTCGCGTGGCAGACGTCACGCGACGGCGTTCGTGTATCCGGTCGATGTGTGTGTATCGGGCCCCGATAATTTCGGCGACATGCGGCGATCACCGTGCCGCCGAGCGGCACGTTCGCGCCGGCCCCGGGGACGGGCCGGACGGCAGCGACGCGCTCAGTGCTTGCGCCGCCAGTCGAGCAGGTGGTGTTCCGCCATCCAGTGGTGGATCATCCCTTCGCCTTCATGGCTGCGCTTGTATTCGCGCGACTCGAAGTACGACAGCGCGACGAGCACCATCAGACCGATGAACAGGCCGATCAGGCCCGCAATTTCTTCAGACGACATGGCAGCCTCCTTTCAACGGCACAGCGCCATGCGTACATAGTAGGACATGCGCGGCGCAACCCCGAAACCCGATTTCCGCTAGACTCGGCGCGGTCTCGGCGTGCGTTCGGCGCGCCGTTTTCCGGAGCCCTACCTGATGACTCGTTTCGTGCTGGCCGTGCTGGCCGCATCCCTCCTTGCCGCTTGCAGCAGCGATCCCCGTCAAGCGCGCCGCGGCCACCCGCCGGAAGATCCGGCCGACTATCACGGCGTGCCGACCGACATGACGCCGCCGTCGATGCTCGACGCGCCGTCGCCGAAACCCGTGCAGTCGCAGTAACGGTCGGCCGGGGCCGCTGTCACGCGCGGGCTGCCGATGTGGCCTGCGGGTCGGCGCCGACTCGCCGCAACAGCGCCGGCAGATAGCGCGCGAGCGTCGCGCCGCGCGCCGCCATGAACAGCAGCAGCGCGAACCACAGGCCGTGATTGCCGAACGTGCCGACGGCGGCGAGCGTGGCCGCGACGAAGATCGACAACGACGCGACCATCGCGCGCATCAGCGATTGCGTCTGCGTGGCGCCGATGAACACGCCGTCGAGCAGGAAACCCCAGACCGACACGATCGGCGAGATCGCGGCCCACGGCAGGTAGCGCAGTGCGACGGCGCGGATCTCGGCCTGATCGGTCAGGCGCGCGACGATCCAGCCGCCTGCGGCCCAATAAACGAGCGCGAACAGCAGCGCGCCGAGTGCCGACCAGAACAGCGTGACGCGCACGGCTTGCCGGAATGCGCGGCGATCGCGCGCGCCGGCCGCCGCGCCGACGAGCGCCTCGGCCGCATGCGCGAAGCCGTCGAGGCCGTACGCCATGAAGGTCTGGAAATTCAGCAAGAGCGCATTCGCGGCGAGCGTCGCGTCGCCTTGTTGTGCGCCGAGATGCGCGAACCATCCGAAGGCGCCGAGCAGGCACAGCGTGCGCAGGAAGATGTCGCGATTGAGCGCGATCAGCCGCTTGAGCGCCGCACGGTCGGCAAGCGCGCGTACCGCGAGCGGTGCGAGGCCGCGCGGCCGCAGCCGCCACAGCATCCATGCACCGAGCGCGAAGCCGCACGCGTCCGCGGTGGCGGTCGCGGCGCCGATGCCGGCGATCCCCCAGCCGAAACCATACACATAGAGCAGCACGGCACCGATGTTCACCGCATTGATGAACACCTGCGCGACGAGCGCGAGTCGGACGCGCTGCATGCCGAGCAGGTAGCCGAGCACCACGTAGTTCGCGAGCGCGAACGGGGCGCTCCAGATCCGTGCGTGGCTGTACCCGAGCGCCGTCGCGCGGACGGCCTCGCTGCCGCCGAGCGCGGACAGCGCGAACGACAGCAGCGGCACCTGCAGCGCAAGCACCGCGGCGCCGAGCGCGAATGCGACGATCAGCGCGCGCAGCAGGTTCAGGCGGATCCCGGCGGCGTCGCCGGCGCCATGCGCCTGCGCGACGAGGCCGGTCGTCCCCATCCGCAGGAAGCCGAAGCCCCAGAACACGAAATTGAAGAACAGCCCGCCGAGCGCGACGCCGCCGAGATATTGCGCGCCGTCGAGGTGGCCGGCGACGGCCGTGTCGACGGCGCCGAGGATCGGTTGCGTCAGGTTCGCGAGGACGATCGGGAACGCGAGCGCGAGGACGCGCCGATGCGTGACGGCGGCCGACGCGCTACCGGCCCCGTGCGGTAAGGCGGATTCGGACATGGTGGACGCGTCAGGCGCGTTCCTGCACGCAGACCCACGGCGAGACGACGACCGCCCACAGCTCCGGATTGCGCGCCGCGTAGTCGGCGGCGGTCTCGGCCGGCATGGGCGCGACGAGGCCGGACGACAGCCAGCGCGTGACCTGTTCGGTGTCGTCGCTGGCGACCGCTTCCGCGACGCTGACGAGATCGAGGTCGCGCGCAACGGACAGCAGCTTGCCCTGCGCGAAGAAGCGCTCGAGATCGCACCAGTCGATCTTGGCGGTTTCGCCGAGGAGTTTGGCGTAGAGCGGGCTGTGCGACGCGCCCGCGGCGGCGTGTTGATCAGAGGACATCGGTTTCTTGGAAAGACTGCGTGGCGCCACTATAAACCATCCGGCCGGGCGGGCCGAGCGGGGACAGTGCGCTCACGCGTCGCGCAGCGCGCGCCGCACGATCTTGCCGGTCGCGGTCATCGGCAGGCTGTCGACGAACGCGATCGCGCGCGGATACTCGTGCGCGGCGAGCCGCGTGCGCACGTGGGCCTGCAGTGTGCTGACGAGCGCTGCGTCGCCGACGTGGCCGGGGTTCAGCACGACGAATGCCTTGACGATCTCGGTACGCGTCGCGTCGGGCACGCCGACGACGGCCGCCATCCGCACCGCCGGATGCGTGAGCAGGCAGTCCTCGATCGGGCCGGGGCCGATCCGGTAACCGGCGCTTGTGATCACGTCGTCGTCGCGGCCGACGAAGCGCACGAAGCCGTCGGCGTCGATCGTGCCCGTATCGCCGGTGAGCAGGTAGTCGCCCGCGAACTTGTCGCGCGTCGCGTCGGGGTTGCGCCAGTATTCGAGAAACATCACCGGGTCGGGGCGGCGCACCGCGATGCGGCCTTCGACGCCGGGCGGCAGCGGCGTGCCGTCCGCATCGACGATCGCGACCGCATGACCGGGCACCGCCTTGCCGATCGCGCCGGGCTGCGCATCGAACAGCGCCGCGCATGACGACAGCACCATGTTGCACTCGGTTTGCCCGTAGAACTCGTTGATCGTCACGCCGAGCGCGTCGCGGCCCCACGCCGTCAGTTCGGTGCCCAGCGATTCGCCGCCGCTCGCGACCGATTTCAGCGACAGCGCGTAACGTTCGCGTGGCGCCGTGACCGCGCGCATCAGCTTCAGCGCGGTGGGCGGCAGGAACGCGTGAGTGACGCCGTGCCGCGCCATCAGCGCGAATGCCGCGTCGCCGTCGAATTTCTCGAAGCGGTGCGCGAGCACCGGCACGCCGTGATGCCATGACGGCAGCAGCACGTCGAGCAGCCCGCCGATCCATGCCCAGTCGGCGGGCGTCCAGAACAGGCGCGCGTCGCGCGGGAAGCACTGCTGCGACATCTCGACGCCGGGCAGGTGGCCGAGCAGCACGCGATGCGCATGCAGCGCGCCCTTCGGCTTGCCGGTCGTGCCGGACGTGTAGATGATCACGGCCGGATCGTCGGCGGCCGTATCCACCGGCACGAAATCCGGCGCTTCGGCGGCGAGCGCCGCGTCGTAGCGCCACACGCCCGGCACGTCGGGCGCATCGTCGCCGATGCAGTAGACGGTATGCAGCGCCGGCAGTTGCGCGCGCAGCGGCGCGATCTTCGCGTAGCCGGCCGCGTCGGTGACGAGCGCGGCTGCCTCGCTGTTCGCGAGCCGGTACTCGAGCGCGTCGACGCCGAACAGCGTGAAGAGCGGTACCGCGATCGCGCCGAATTTGTACGCGGCGAGGTGCGCGATGGCCGTTTCGGGCCCTTGCGCGAGAAAGATGCCGATCCGGTCGCCGCGCCGCAGGCCGGCACGCGCGAAGCTGTTCGCGAGCCGGTTAGAAGCATTCCTCAGGTCGTCGAACGTGAGGCGCGAAACGTCGCCTTGCGCCGTTTCGTGGATCAGCGCGAGGCGTCCGCTGCCGTCGGCCCATTTGTCGCACACGTCCACGCCGATGTTGTAGCGCGCCGGAAGGTCCCACCGGAAGCGGGCGAGGAGGTGATCGTAGCGGTCGGCGGCGGGCAGCATCGCGTGGTCTCCTGATGTCGAGCGGGGCGTCCGGTGAGCGGCTTACATCAGGATTTCACGCAGACGAATCCACAATGGTGTTTGCTGATAGGGAATGTTCGGACTCGTCCAGTAGGCGAGCCTCAGTGCACGATTTCACAATGACGCATAAGATCAAGACAAAACAGTGGTGTGACCATGGATTTGCTTCTGATAGCTGCGGGGTTCAGCCTGATCGGAATCGGTGTGCTGGTGGCGTTTGCTCGTCATGTCGATCCGTTGTCCGGCCGTGTCACCGGACGTCTGCGCAAGCGCTGACGCGACTTTTTTCCGTTTTCGCCGCGACGGCACGCGATGCGTGCCGGCATCGCGCGCCGTCTGTCGTGCGCTCAACGCGCCGGCAGGTAGCGTGACGGATCGATCGAGCGGCCGCCATAGCGCAGCTCGAAATGCAGCGCGACACGATCGCTGTCGCTGTTGCCCATCTCGGCGATCGATTGCCCTTGCGTGACCGATTGGCCTTCCTTCACCAGCAGCGCGCGGTTGTGCGCGTAGGCCGTCAGGTAATCGGCGTTGTGCTTCAGGATGATCAGATTGCCGTAGCCGCGCAGCCCGTTACCGGCATAGACGACGACACCCGGCGCGGCCGCGACGACCGGCGTGCCCGGCGAATTCGCGATGTCGATGCCCTTCGATTTCGAGCCGTCGAACGTGCGTACCACGTTGCCGGCCGCCGGCCAGATCAGCGCAATGCTCGTGGCCGGCTTCACGGCCGATTCGACCGGCGCGGAAGGGGCCGGGCGTGCGCGGCCCGCGCTGCCGGTGCCGGTGGTCGATGCGGTGGTCGTGCCGGGCGGCGGCGCGACGCGCAGCACCTGGCCGACTTCGATCGCATCGGGGTTCGTCATCTGGTTCCAGCGCACGATGCTCTGTACCGACGTGCGGTTGTCGCGCGCGATCTTGTAGAGCGTGTCGCCACGCTCGACGCGATAGAACCCGGGGCCGACGGGCGCGGAGCCGCACGCGACGAGCAGGGCGGCGCAGGCGGCTGCGAAGAGTCGCTTCGTTGTTGTTCCGAACATTGAACCTCGCAAAACCCTGCCGCGCGTGACGCGGCAGGCAACACAAAACGTCCGATTTTAACGGGTTCGACCCGCGCACCGCAGTTTCGGTCGCTACCGGGGCCGCCGTGCCCCGGTTCGGTGCGTGTCGAATCAGCCGGCGAGCGGGGCGACACGGATCCGCAGCGTGGCCGTTTCAGTCGCGCCCGGCGCGAGCATGCGCAGGCCGCGGCCGTTGTGGATCGCATCGGGCAGGCCGAGCCACGGCTCGACGCAATAGAAGTCCGAATCCGGCTTTTCGGTCCACGTCGTGACCGCGTACCACGGGATCGAGCCCGGCACGTCGAGTGCGATCTCGATCGTGCGGCGGCGGCCCGGCATCACGATGCGCACCGGTGCGGACGGCTCGCCGTCGAGGCAGTGGAAGCGGTCGAGGATCTCCGGATCGTCGAGGCGGTAACGGACCTCGCCCGGTTCGAGCGGGCTGATCGAGCCGTCCGCGCGCTGGTGGCAACGGCGGGTCGGTGGCAACTCGAGGCGGGTGTCGGCCCGCTCGCCGTGCGGCAGCGCGAAATAGAAATGGTGGCCGGCGTAGTAGGGCAGCGGCGTGTCGCCGCGATTGGTCGTCGTCAGCGCGACTTCCAGCGTATGGGCGTCCGCCAGGCGGTAGGTCGTTTCGAACCGGAAATCGAACGGATAGCTCGCGCGCAGCGTGTCGTTCGCGTCGAGCGTCATCGACAACGCGGCGCCGTCGGCCGACGGCTGCGCGTCGAACGGCAGATCGCGCGCGAAACCGTGCATCGGCAGGTCGCGAACCACGCCGGCGGCGTCGCGCCAGCGGCCGAGTTCGCCGTCGACGCGGTGGCGGCCGAGGAACGGGAACAGCAGCGGATTGCCGCCGCGCACGCGGGCGAGGTTGCTCCAGTCGGCGGTTTCCGGCCAGAAGATCACCGGTTCGCCATCGACGTGCCAGGACAGCAGGCGGCCACCGAATTGCGGGGCGACCCGGACGAGCGACGGGCCGGCGTGAAGTTCGTGAATGTCGTGTTGCTGGAAGATCGGCATGGCGAATCGGGTTGGGCGGGTGAGGGGAGCAACGTGCGTTCCATTATCGGGCCGCGACCGCTCGGGGAAAACCCTTCTCGGGAAATTGCGAGTTTTTAACACTGTCGACGGTCTGGATAATGCCTCTAAACCGGTGATGTTGCCGGGTCATGACACTTCGTGGAGGGGGCCATGGATCTGGCAATGGCAATGGGTATCGCACTGTTCGGCATGTTTACCGGCAGCACGGTATTATTTTTCTATCAGCTCGGCCGCTGACGGCAATTCCTGCCGAAGTGGACAAGCCCGCCATGCAAATGGCGGGCTTTTTGCTTTCTGCGCGCTTACAAATTGCAAGTGTTTGTGTGCATTGCCGCAATATCCTGCCAAATGCCTTGGCGCAGTAATCCTGGCTCGGCATAATCGGGGCGCGTTTTTCAGGACGCGCATCGCGTCGTCCGCCTTCCTTCCCGCTTAATCTTTACTAAAAGGACCGACGCGTGAGCCTCTGGTTTCTGGTATTCCTGAGCGTCCTGCAGGGCGTCACCGAACTCTTCCCCGTCAGCAGCCTCGGCCATACGCTGCTCGTGCCGGCGCTGTTCGGCATGCACATCGACAAGCATGCGCCGCAACTGCTGCCCTTCCTCGTCGCGCTCCACCTCGGCACCGCGCTGGCGCTGCTGTGGTACTTCCGCGCGCGCTGGATCGCACTGATCGGCGGTTTCTTCGCGCAGCTCGGCGGCCGCAAGAACGACGACGGGCACCTGATGTGGGCGCTGATCATCGGTACGATCCCGACCGGCATCGTCGGCCTGCTGCTGGAAAAGCGCATCGAGCGCGTGTTTCATGATCTGCGGATCGTCGCGATTGCGTTGATCGTCAACGGCGTGTTGCTGTGGCTCGGCGATCGCATCCAGCGCAGCCGCGCCCATCAACCGCCCGAGAAGATGACGTTCAAGCAGGCGTTCTTCGTGGGCCTCGCGCAGATCGGCGCGCTGATTCCGGGCTTCTCGCGCAGCGGGCTGACGATGATCGCCGGCAACGCGGCCGGGCTGACGGCGGAGAAGGCGGCGGAATTCTCGTTCCTGCTCGGCACGCCGATCATCTTTGCCGCGGGCGTGCTCGAATTGCCGAAGCTGTTCCATGCGCGCGACCAGCTCGCCGATGCGCTGCTCGGCGGCGTGCTGACGGCGATCGCCGCGTACCTGAGCGTGCGATTCCTGATGCGCTATTTCGAGGGGCGCGGCCGGCTCGCGTCGTTCGGCGTGTATTGCGTGATCGCCGGCGTGTTCTGCCTCGGCTGGTTCATGCTGCATCCGCAGCCGGTTTGATGCTGCGAGCGCCGGTCTCCGTGATCTGGCGCGATGATCGGGTATAATTTCGGGCTCGGCTTCGTGCCGGGCCCGTTTTGTTTCGGGGTTTCGAGTTGTTTGGGGCGGCGTCGCTGCTGCTTCGTGACTCAAACCCGATGCCGAATGCGGCCCGTGTCAGACCGTGTCTTTTCTCTTTAACCGCCCTTAGCTCAGTTGGATAGAGCAACGGCCTTCTAAGCCGTAGGTCACACGTTCGAATCGTGTAGGGCGGGCCAGGATTCTTCGCTTATTCAGTCACTTAGTCACGCGAGCGACTGCTGTCAAGTTGGCTCCCTTCGCCGTTCGGTGTGAATGGAGTGTGAATGAATTCCACCCGATGACCGCCCGATACTTTGCCGGAGGCCGCGTCATCATCTGTTGAGCGCTTGGGTTAGCAGTGTTCCTCCAACGCCCTGTACTGCGCCCATGACGGCCGCTATCAATTTAGCGAGGATGTCATTGCGCTTTCGCTGCCAGAACGATTTCCGGGCGTCACGTCGGATGCCATAAAACACAGTGTCCCGTCTTGGGTCTGGCCTAAATACGGCTATGCACATCGCAAGGCCGATACCGGTTAGGCAGGCGAAGGGCACCACTTGCCACGATTTGTAGTGGAGCGCTGCTTGCCCAATTCCAAACCAACTTACGGCTCCCGAAATGAACACAACCCATCCTCGATCTCGGAGACCATTCGCAAGCGCGCCACTTGCCGAAGGCCTGATAGCGCACCAGCCGGACAGTCTGGCGTCCAGGTGAGGATGTTTTAGAATTTGGCAGGCTGATACGATCAGCATGGAGCACCCGAATAATTGTAGGGAATGTAAACGAGGGCGTCATGTTTAAGGGCATCAGTGCCATTGTGATTGGGGTGGGCCTTCTTGTCGCTGCTGCAATCAGCGCACAGTCGACTAGAGAATTTCTTCGAACATCGATTGTGGTACCGGGCCTCGTCGTTAAGCTCAATGCTGGCGGATACCATCCCGAGATTCAATTCACCACCAAGACAGGACAGCAGATTTCGTATCCGCAAGGCGGGATTGTCACGAAAGTGGAGCTCGGTCAGCGAGTCGAGGTGCGGTACCAGGCCGACGATCCTGATGGCAGCGCAACGATGAATGTCTTCGCCGCGATCTGGGATTCGACGATTGTTTTTGCCTTCATGGGTGCGGTTGCAATCGTGTGCGGGATTATGAATCTGCCGTCACGAACATAACGAGAAGCAGAAGAGAGAGGGCGTATGTCGTATCTTCGAAAGAGCAAGTGGAAATATGACACTGGCGCGGGCGGTGGGGTGAGCGTTGACATCGTAGTTGCGACGGGGGGGAATATCATTCTCACTGATCCACAGAAACATTCGCAAAGCTTCTACTACGGTGGTGTGGGTATTGGTTACGGCTGGGGCGCCAGGATTCCGAAAATCAAATTGCCGAGGTTCACAATCCCAGAATTGAAATTGCCGAACTTCGGTAGCCATGATGCAAGTGCTGCTGGCTCGACGTATGATTTCCCGAGTCATGGGACCGTTTACATGACCAGTGCATTCAAGGGCAGTGAACTTACGCGGTCGGATTTGCAAGGCGGAACCGTTTATCTCGACGGTTACGGTGGGGTGGTTGTCGCACAGGGAGCGACTGTGATGCTGTTGGGCATCAATCCGGCAATGCTTGCGTTGGGCTTGACAAGCCCGGCCATGTCGATGATTTTGGCGGACGCCGTTGCGAATGCTCCGGCGCTGCTATATATGCACGGTCGAACGGCTGGCTTTCAAGCTGGTGTGGGTGGGGGGATTCTGGCTGGCTATCTCCACTGACCTATACCAGCGGTTGTGTCCCAGGGCGTGGCGCGCATCGCAACAGCTCCTTGCCGCTCTCGGCCGACAACACGACGAGTTGAACGTAGCTGTTTGACTGAGTAACCGTCTTCCGAGTCAAGCCCGATGAAGTGAATCGTCCCAAGGCGTGTTGGTTTTGACCATGGCATTGAGCATGGTTAGGAGCTTGCGCATGCAGGCAACCAGCGCGACCTTGGACAGTTTGCCGGCGGCCTTCAGGCGTTGATAGAAAGCTCTGATGGCGGGGTTGTAGCGTGTGGCAGTCAATGTAGCCATGTACAGCACGCGACGGATCGCGAAGCGGCCACCTTGAACCCGTCGTCGCCCATTACGTAAGCCGGAATCGCAAGCAATGGGAG
>NZ_JAKWFH010000140.1:0-1304 GCF_029522185.1 Burkholderia sp. IO2
GGTTCATCGCAGGAAACCGTGGAGGGTTTTCGAGCGATTGCATAATCTGACACCTGATTTTGAGGATGTCGGAGGAAGAATTGCTCGATCGCAAGGCACTTCAGGCACTGGGCTGCTGGACCGGCTATCGGTTGGAGCGGGTGGAATGGCCGCAAGGAGAAGCGCGCACGCTGTCGCTGTATCTGAAGCCGGTCAGCAAGGTCATGTACTGCGAGCAATGCGGTGCGCGCTGCCAGCAAATCCACGAGACGACGGTTCGTCGAGTGCGCGATCTGCCGCTGTTCGAGTACCGGGTCGTGCTGCACGTGCCTCGACGCCGGATCTGGTGCGAACACTGCGGCGGCCCGCGACTGGAGAAGCTGGCGTGGCTGGGCCGCTATCAGCGGGTGACGGAGCGATTCGCGAAGGCCTGCGAGAAGCTGCTGCAGGCTGCCAGCGTACAGGCTGTAGCGGCCTTCTACGATCTGGGCTGGCACACGGTCAAATCGATCGACAAGATGCGCTTGCGCGCACGCGTGGCCGAACCGGACTGGTCGACTATCCGCTATCTGGCGATGGACGAGTTCGCGCTGCATAAAGGCCATCGCTACGCCACGGTGGTGGTTGATCCGATCGGACGACAGGTGCTCTGGGTCGGGCCCGGACGTTCACGCGAAACGGCGCGAGCCTTCTTCGAACAGCTCCCCGAAGGCGTAGCCGAGCGCATCGAAGCGGTCGCCATCGATATGACCACGGCCTACGAATTGGAGATCAAGGAACAGTGCCCGCAGGCGGAAATCGTCTTCGACCTGTACCACGTCGTGGCCAAGTACGGTCGCGAGGTGATTGATCGGGTACGGGTGGATCAGGCCAACCAACTGCGACATGACAAGCCGGCCCGCAAGGTCCTGAAGTCCAGTCGCTGGCTGCTGCTGCGCAATCGTCATAACCTGAAGCCAGAACAGGCCGTGCATCTGAAGGAGCTGCTGGCCGCCAATCAGTCGCTGTTATGCGTCTATGTGCTGCGTGACGAACTCAAACGGCTCTGGTTCTACCGAAAGCCAGCCTGGGCGGAAAAGGCTTGGGGGCAATGGATCGAACAGGCTCAGCAAAGCGGGATCGCCGCCCTGCAAAAGTTCGCCGAGCGCTTGCAGGGTTACTGGCACGGAATCGTGGCCCGCTGCCGCCATTCGCTCAATACCAGCGTCGTCGAGGGAATCAACAACACTATCAAGGTCATCAAGCGCAGGGCTTACGGGTACCGCGACGAGGAATACTTCTTCCTCAAGATCCGCGCCGCGTTCCCCGGTAATCCACGATGAACC
>NZ_JAKWFH010000141.1:0-1301 GCF_029522185.1 Burkholderia sp. IO2
TGACGAGGGAGAACCTGAAGCAGGCGTTCAAACGGGTACGGGCCAACAAGGGAGCCGCTGGCGTGGACGGTCTGGATATTGACCAGACGTCGCGCCATCTGGTGACGGCGTGGCCCGCGATCCGTGAACAGTTGATGAAGGGGACGTACCGGCCCAGTCCGGTACGGCGGGTGACGATCCCGAAACCGGACGGAGGCGAGCGCGAGCTTGGCATCCCGACGGTGACGGACCGGCTGATCCAGCAGGCGCTGCTGCAGGTGCTGCAACCGGTTCTGGATCCTGGCTTCAGCGAGCACAGCTACGGCTTCCGGCCTGGACGGCGTGCGCACGATGCGGTGCTTGCCGCGCAGTCGTACGTGCAGTCGGGTCGGCGAATCGTGGTGGATGTTGATCTGGAGAAGTTCTTCGACCGGGTCAACCACGACATCCTGATCGACCGACTGCAGAAACGTATTGGGGACGCCAGCGTGATCCGGCTGATCCGGGCGTATCTGAACAGCGGCATCATGGATGGCGGCGTGGTTCAGCAACGCGAACAGGGCACGCCACAGGGCGGGCCGCTATCGCCGTTGCTGGCCAACGTGTTGCTCGATGAGGTGGACAAGGAACTGGAGCGGCGAGGCCACTGCTTTGCGCGCTATGCCGACGATGCGAATGTCTATGTTCGTAGCCGCCGTGCTGGCGAGCGGGTGATGGCGCTGCTGCGTCGTCTGTATGGGCAACTGCGGTTGAAGGTCAACGAGACCAAAAGCGCAGTCGCCAGTGTGTTCGGTCGCAAGTTTCTGGGCTACAGCCTATGGGTAGCGTCCGGCGGTGTCATCAAGCGCAAGGTGGCGGCCAGAGCGCTGCTGGCGTTCAAACGCCGCATTCGTGAACTGACCGGCCGTAGCGGCGGGCGCAGCATGAAGGACGTGGTGGAACGGTTACGGCCCTATGTATTGGGCTGGAAGGCGTACTTCCGGATGGCGCAGACGCCACGAGTCTGGCTGGATCTGGACAAGTGGATGCGTCACCGGCTGCGTGTCATCCAGCTCAAACACTGGCGCCGCGGTCCGACCATCTACCGGGAACTGCGTGCGCTGGGCGCACCGTCCGCTGTGGCGCAACAGGTGGCGGCGAACAGCTGTCACTGGTGGCGTAACAGCGGCAAGCTCCTGAATAGTGTATTGACCCTCGCGTACTTCGATCGGCTGGGTGTGCCCCGACTCTCATAACCTCAACTTCCCGAACCGCCCGGTGCGGACCCGCATGCCGGGTGGTGTGGCAGGGGTACGGCCTCATGGCCGTCCCCTATGCCGATT
>NZ_JAKWFH010000142.1:0-1290 GCF_029522185.1 Burkholderia sp. IO2
CCCTTTGGGAAGTATTGTCGTAGAAGGCCGTTCGTGTTTTCGTTCGTGCCACGCTGCCATGGGCTGTGCGGGTCCGCGAAGAAGACCTTCACGCCGGATTCGATCGTGAAGCGAGCGTGATCGGACAGTTCCTTGCCGCGGTCCCACGTCAATGATCGCCACAACTGGGCAGGCATGTCCGTCACAGTTTTTTTGAGCGCATTGGCCATCGTGACAGCTCCGTAGCCGGCCAGCGCGGGTCCATTTTTCGTGCGCGGAATCACCCCATAGCCGCTCTCCCGAGGTAAGTGCACGAGCATGGTGAAACGGCTCGATCTCTCCACCAGTGTCCCGATAGCGGACCGGTTCAGGCCGATGAGCAGATCCCCCTCCCAATGGCCCGGCACCGCACGATCCTCTGCCTCTGCTGGGCGGCTGGAAATCATCACGTCCTCACTTACGTGTGCCCACGCCTTGGCTTGCGCCCTGGCTCTGGGAACGCGCAACGCGCGCCCGGTGCGCAGGCAGCCCACCAGTTCGCGCTTGAGCGCGCCGCGTCCTTGAATGTATAGGGCTTGGTAAATGGCTTCGTGAGAGATGCGCATGGAATCATCATCGGGGAAATCGATCTTCAGCCGGTTAGCAATCTGTTCAGGCGACCAGCCATTGACCCATTTGCGGTCACCGCGACGTGGCTTGTTTCGCCCCTTGAACGGTGCCTGCCGAGGCCCGACAATCTCGCGACCATCGGCGTCATGCACATTGCCCTCCAGGCGCTCCTGTACGTAGTGGTGCAGTTGCGCGTTGGTCGCCAGTTTCGCCGGCTTTGGTCGTTTGGCAAACCGTTCCGCCTTCCACTGCGCAACCGAAGCACGATACTCAAGGCAGCCACCACGAGTGGCAGCGTTACGCGTGAGCTCCCGCGAAACCGTTGATGGGCTGCGTCCGATACGACGGGCGATCTCGCGCACGCCAAAGTTTCGGGCCGACAGCAATGCTATCTCTTCTCGCTCAGCGAACGACAAGTACCTACCGGATATCGGATTCGTCATGAAAAGTGGCATGCCGCCACGATAGCGGAACCAACGCGAACCTACCGCCGGCGATACCCCAACTGTCTCTGCTGCTCTCTCGCTCGTGATACCGGTGGCGATCTGCTTCCAAAATAGACGCTCGGTTTCATGCCGAAGCGATGGTGCGCCCGGCGAGTGCATCGCTCCTCGGCCTGTCAACTGATACACCCGCTTTGCGCTTCGCCCCATGCAACACCTCCTCGATTAAAGGTGTTGCGACGACCGGTTGAATTCGCCC
>NZ_JAKWFH010000143.1:0-1187 GCF_029522185.1 Burkholderia sp. IO2
ACAGCAACCATCTTGAGACAGCCCATGTCATGCGCAATTGAAATCCGGCTGCCAACGCTCGCCAGTGCGAGCGATGGCGTTGAGCGTGATGAGCAGCTTGCGCATGCATGCGACGAGGGCGACCTTCTTGGGTTTGCCGGCGGCGACGAGTCTCAGATAGCAGGCGCGAATGAGTGGATTGAAGCGCGTGGCGACCAGCGCGGCGACGTAGAGTACGCGTCGCACGCTGGCACGGCCGCCAAAGATATGACGCTGCCCACGCAGGGTGCCCGAATCGCGATTGATGGGCGCCAGTCCCGCAAGACTGGTGATCTGCTTGCGAGTGAGGTGTCCGAGTTCGGGCAATTCCGCGATGAGCGTGCTGGCGGTGGTCGGGCCGACGCCCTTGACCGATTGCAGCAAAGCCGACAGATCGGCATAGCGCTCCTGAAGAACGCGCTGTATGTCGTTATCGATGTCGGCCAACTGAGCGAGCAAGGCCTCGATCATGGCTTCGATACTTGCACGGGCGCGCTCGTGAGCGACGGCCAGACGCTGCCGCTCGGAGACGAGCATGGCAACGAGCTGGCGCCGTCGCGCGACAAGTGCGACGAGTTCACGCTGCTCCTGACTGGCCAGCGCACGTGGTTGATGTCCCTGGGCATGCAACACGGCGGCAAACTCGGCCAATGCCCGTGCATCAAGGCGATCGGTCTTGGCCAGCCGCCCCATGGCTCGAGCGAAATCGCGCGCTTGGCGGGGATTGATGACGGACACGGGCAACCCGGCGCCGGCCAGCGCTACCGCGCAGGCCCGTTCGTAGCCGCCCGTGGCTTCAAGTATGACCAACGTAACGGTCTTGCGCCTGAGCCAGCGCAACAGCTTCGCGTGCCCGGCTTCAGTGTTCTCGAACGCATGCGTCGAGGTGTCCGAGCAGCAGACTTCGACACTGTCCTTGGCGACATCGATACCTACGAAAACCGGTTGGCTCATGTTCATCGGCTCCCAGCCTTATAGATGCGAAATGAGATCAATCAACCATTCGGGATGGCGTTAAACGAGGCAGCCACGACACGCCTTGAGCTGTGATTCGAGCTTAACGGCTCGCAGGAGACACAAGCTGTGCCGTAGCCGCCAACCGGCAAAGCAGCGCGCCAAACGGCGCGCCACCACTGAAGTTTGAAGCAAATCGAAGATATAAGGAGACA
>NZ_JAKWFH010000144.1:0-1165 GCF_029522185.1 Burkholderia sp. IO2
CCAGCCAGAGCAGCTTGATGGCTGCCTCGTCATTCGGGAAGTGACCACGGGTCTTGATGATCTTGCGCAACTGCATGTTCAGACTCTCGATGGCGTTGGTCGTATAAACAACCCGTCGAATCTCCGGCGGGAACACGTAGAACGGCACGACGTGCTCCCACGCGCGTTGCCACGACTGCACGATCGTCGGGTACTTCACGCCCCAAGGCCCGTCGGCGAAGTCTTGCAGCGCCTGCCGTGCCGCCTCTTCGCTGGCAGCCGCGTAGATCGGGCGCAGCGCGGCGGCGAGCACCTTGCGGTCCTTGTAGCTGGCGTATTCGAGGCTGTTGCGGATCAGATGCACGATGCAGGTCTGAACGGTGGTCCGCGGATAGGCCGCGCTGATGGCTTCGGTGAGCCCCTTCAGGCCATCGACCACGGCGATCAGGATGTCCTGGCAGCCGCGCGTCTTCAGTTCGTTGAACACCTTGAGCCAGAACTTGGCTCCCTCCGTCTGCTCGATCCAGAGGCCCAGCACGTCGCGCTGGCCGTCGGCCTGAATGCCCAAGGCCAGATAGACGGCCTTGTTGCTGACCACGCCGTCGTCGCGGATTTTGACCCGCAGCGCATCGAAGAACACCACCGGATACATCGTCTCAAGCGGGCGGCTCTGCCAGCTCAGCGCTTCGGCCATCACCTCGTCGGTGACCGAGCTGATGAAGTCGGGAGACACCTCGGTGCCGTAGCTCTCAGCCAGAAAGGCCTGAATCTCGCGCACGCTCATGCCGCGGGCGTACATCGCGATGATGCGTTCGTCGAAGCCGGTGAAGCGGCGCTCATGCTTTGGAATCAGGATCGGTTCGAAGCTGCCGTCGCGATCGCGGGGGACTTCGACCCGAACCGGGCCCCGATCGGTAATGACCGTCTTGCCGCTGGCGCCGTTGCGCTCGTTGGCTTGCCCGGCCGGCTTGGACTGGCCCGACGGGTAGCCCAGATGCAGATTCATCTCGGCGTCCATTGCGCGTTCGATGACTGCCTTGTTGAACGCCAGCATCAAATCCTGGACCTCGGTCGGCGTCATCGGCCCCTTGACCAGTTGGTCCAGCAGTTCCTTGGGCAGTTCAGGCAGCGGCCCGCGGGCCGCGGCCTGACGCGCTACAGTTTGCCTTTTCTTCTTCATTGGCAT
>NZ_JAKWFH010000145.1:0-877 GCF_029522185.1 Burkholderia sp. IO2
AGAAGTGGCTAGTCTAACCGCAAGGAGGACGGTCACCACGGTAGGATTCATGACTGGGGTGAAGTCGTAACAAGGTAGCCGTATCGGAAGGTGCGGCTGGATCACCTCCTTTCCAGAGCTATCTCGCACAAGTTGAGCGCTCACGCTTATCGGCTGTAAATTAAAGACAGACTCAGGGGTCTGTAGCTCAGTCGGTTAGAGCACCGTCTTGATAAGGCGGGGGTCGTTGGTTCGAATCCAACCAGACCCACCATTGTCTGGCGGTAACACACCTGAGGCAAATCTGTACATGGGGGCATAGCTCAGCTGGGAGAGCACCTGCTTTGCAAGCAGGGGGTCGTCGGTTCGATCCCGTCTGCCTCCACCAATCCTCAATGACAAACATTCGAGTGAAGTTTGGTTCGAGTTTTTCTCATTGGCGATTGAGCCAGTCAGAGGATATCAACAGATATCGGCTGTCGTTCTTTAACAATCTGGAAGAAGTAAGTAATTTGGATAGCGGAAGCGTCTTTGAGATGGACGTGGAAACTATCCGGGTTGTGATTGTATCGATGTATCTCAAGATGATTCGAACTTAATGTTCGGCTCAATTGGAATACGGCACAACGCGAGAACTCAACCTGTAGCGACTGTCGATGAGACAGACTCGTTATAGGGTCAAGCGAACAAGTGCATGTGGTGGATGCCTTGGCGATCACAGGCGATGAAGGACGCGGTAGCCTGCGAAAAGCTACGGGGAGCTGGCAAACAAGCTTTGATCCGTAGATGTCCGAATGGGGAAACCCACTCCTTTTGGAGTATCCATGGCTGAATACATAGGCCATGCGAAGCGAACGCGGTGAACTGAAACATCTAAGTAACCGCAGGAAAAGAAATC
>NZ_JAKWFH010000146.1:0-593 GCF_029522185.1 Burkholderia sp. IO2
CGCAGCTTCAGCCCTTCGAGGCTCGACTGCGTGAGGTCGACGTACACCGGATCGAGCTGCTGCACGGTCGACATCAGCGTCGCCTGGCTCGCCTGCACGTAGGCGCCCGGCGTCACTTGCGAGATGCCGACGCGGCCGGTGATCGGCGACACGACATCCGTGTAGCCGAGGTTGATCTGCGCGGTGTCGACCGCCGCCTTGCCGGCCGCGACGTCCGCCGCGGCCTGCCCTTGCGTGGCGACCGCGTTGTCGTAGTCCTGCTTGCTGACCGCGTTCGCGGCGACCAGCACCTTGTAGCGCGCGACCAGCGCGTTCTGCGTGACGAGGTTCGCCTGCGCCTTCGCGAGCGTCGCCTTCGCGCTGTTCAGGGCCGCGATGTACGGCGCCGGATCGATCTTGTAGAGACGCTGGCCGGCCTTGACGTCGGTGCCCTCGGTGAATTCACGACGCAGCACGATGCCGTCGACCCGCGCGCGCACCTGCGCGACGAGGAATGCACTGGTGCGGCCCGGCAGGTCGGTGAAGACCGGTACGGATTGCGGCTGGACGGTGACGACGCCGACTTCCGGCGTTTGCGGCGGCGGTGCCGATTC
>NZ_JAKWFH010000147.1:0-536 GCF_029522185.1 Burkholderia sp. IO2
GCCGCCTTGATCAGCGAACGGATCGCGGTCGGCGCGGTGTAGAACACGGTGACCTTGTGATCGCCGATCATCTTCCAGAAGCGGCCGGCGTCCGGATACGTCGGCACGCCTTCGAACACGACCTGCGTGCCGCCGCATGCGAGCGGGCCGTAGGTGATGTACGTGTGGCCCGTGACCCAGCCGATGTCGGCCGTGCACCAGAACACGTCGTCGGGTTTCCAGTCGAAGGTCCACTTCATCGTCTGCGCGGCCCACAGCAGGTAGCCGCCCGTGCTGTGCTGCACGCCCTTCGGCTTGCCGGTCGAGCCCGACGTATACAGGATGAACAGCGGATGCTCGGCGCCGACCCAGGTCGGCTCGCAGCGGTCGGATTCGCCGTCCACCAACTCGTGCATCCACAGGTCGCGGTCTGCATGCCAGTCGATCTTGCCGCCGGTGCGGCGATAGACGATCACGCTCTTGACCGCTTCGCAGCCGCCCAGCGCGATCGCCTCGTCGGCGATGCTCTTGAGCGGCAGCGTCTTGCCGCCGCGCGC
>NZ_JAKWFH010000148.1:0-533 GCF_029522185.1 Burkholderia sp. IO2
GCCATCGACGCACGTATGCTTGCCGAACTGGCTTCCGTGCTACTGCGTCGGGACGATCTGTCCCGCTTGCTACGTCCCGTTCCCGACGAGCGGCAGCAGTGGCTGGCTGCACTGGTGACCCGACGGCGCCAACTACTCACCATGCTCCTTTCGGAGCGACAGCGGCTCCAGATCACGCCGGTTGGTCTGCATTCAAGTCTGCTGGCTATCATTGCCGCCATCCAGGCACAACTCGATGACATTGACGCTCAGATGGTCGCTCATGTACGCCAGCACTTCGGTGAACTCGACCGCCTGTTGCAGTCCACACATGGAATTGGCCCGGTATCCAGCGCCTGCCTGATCGCAGAACTGCCCGAATTGGGCCGGCTCAATCGCCGTCAGATTGCAGCCCTCGTTGGCGTCGCTCCCATTGCTTGCGATTCCGGCTTACGTAATGGGCGACGACGGGTTCAAGGTGGCCGCTTCGCGATCCGTCGCGTGCTGTACATGGCTACATTGACTGCCACACGCTACAACCCCGCCATCAGAGC